>CAIMBK010000116.1 GCA_903839195.1 uncultured Bacteroidota bacterium
GAACAAATTGTAGATGGTGTAATGAAATTGCAAGAAATTGTAAAAAACGAATCCGTTCGTAGAAGAAGTTCTCCAGAATATCAAGAATTATTAGCTTCTTATAACATCAAATAATGGCTTTAGAAACAACCCAGATTCAAGAGAAATTAGTAGCCAACTTTGACGCAACTATCTTTCATTTTACTCAAGAAAAATCCATTTTTTCTATAGAAGTTGCTTCCGATAAAATTACAGCCGTTTTATTGTTTTTGAAAAATGATGAAACCTTACGCTTCAATTTTTTAACCGATTTATGCGGCATTCATTATCCAGATAGTGAAGCAAATCGTCAGTTTGCCGTGGTGTATCACCTTCATAATTGGATTGACAATGTTCGTATTAAAATAAAAGTATTTCTTAATGGAACTACTCCAGAAATAAAAACCGTTTCAACTATTTTTCCTTCTTCGAATTGGATGGAAAGAGAAACATATGATTTTTATGGAATCAATTTTATCGGACATCCACAATTGAAACGTATTTTAAACATGGATGAAATGGTTTCTTTTCCAATGCGAAAGGAATTTCCAATGGAAGATGGCGGAAGAACAGACAAAGACGACCGTTTTTTCGGAAGAACAATAGACAATTACTAAAAATATAATTTTTCACATTAAATAAATGTCAGAACTATTATTACCACCAGAGCATCGATATGCTGAGATTATCAAAAACCGACTTAATGAAGACGGAAGCGAGCTTTCCATTCTAAATTTAGGACCGACGCATCCAGCCACTCACGGAATTTTTCAGAATATTCTTTTAATGGACGGCGAACGAATTTTGGAAGCCGAACCTACCATTGGATACATCCACAGAGCGTTTGAAAAAATTGCAGAAAATCGTCCTTTCTATCAAATTACGCCACTAACTGACCGAATGAACTATTGCTCCTCGCCTATTAACAACATGGGCTGGTGGATGACATTAGAAAAATTATTAGATATTGAAGTTCCAAAAAGAGCCCAATATTTAAGAGTTATCGTGATGGAATTGGCCAGAATTACCGACCACTTGATTTGTAATTCTATTCTTGGTGTGGATACAGGCGCTTACACGGGTTTCTTGTATGTGTTTCAATTTAGAGAAAAAGTTTACGAGATTTACGAAGAAATTTGTGGCGCACGTTTGACAACCAATATGGGAAGAATTGGTGGTTTTGAAAGAGATTGGTCGCCAGAAGCGTTCCGAAAATTAGACGTGTTTTTAGAAGAATTTCCAGTAGCTTGGAAAGAATTTGAAAACTTATTTGAAAGAAATAGAATTTTTATTGATCGAACGGTAAATGTAGGTCCAATTTCTGCTGAAATGGCAATGGCTTACGGATTTACAGGTCCAAATTTAAGAGCCGCTGGTGTTGATTACGACGTTCGTGTGGCGCAACCGTATTCTTCCTACGAAGATTTTGAGTTCAATGTTCCCGTAGGAAAATCAGGCGATACATATGACCGTTTTTGCGTTCGTAATGCCGAAGTTTGGGAAAGCATTAGCATCATCAAACAAGCATTGGCGAAAATGCCAGAAGGAAATGATTTTCATGCCGATGTTCCAGCTTATTATTTACCTCCAAAAGAAGATGTTTACCACGATATGGAATCTTTAATATACCATTTCAAAATTGTAATGGGAGAAATTCCTGTTCCTGTGGCCGAAATTTATCATGCGGTAGAAGGCGGCAACGGAGAATTAGGTTTTTATTTAGTAACCGACGGAAGCAGAACGCCTTACCGATTACATTTTAGAAGACCTTGTTTTATATATTACCAAGCCTATCCCGAAATGATTAAAGGTTCGATGCTTTCGGATGCTATTGTCATTTTGTCAAGCTTAAATGTTATTGCAGGAGAATTGGACGCATAAATAAATTTTGAATTATAAATGATCGGATTTCATTTCAAATTCAGAATTCAAAATAATAAAAAATGGAACGCACACATTACAAACAAGAAATTAACATGACCGAAACCTTGATGAATCGCATCAATGAGTTGATAAGTCATTATCCGGCAGATAAAATAAAATCGGCTTTATTGCCTGTTTTACATGAAGTTCAGGATGCGCACGACAATTGGTTGAGCATCGAATTGATGGACAAAGTGGCCGAAATTCTAACTATCAAACCTATCGAAGTGTACGAAGTAGTTTCTTTTTATACAATGTTTAATCAGCGGCCGATCGGAAAATACATGTTGGAATTTTGTCAAACTTCGCCATGTTGTTTAAATGGCACCGAAAACTTGATGGATTATACTTGCTCAAAATTGAATGTAAAAATTGGCGAAACAACCGCTGACGGGCTTTTTGAAGTGCGGGGCGTAGAATGTTTGGGCGCTTGTGGTTATGCGCCGATGTTGCAATTAGGCGATTTTTATCAAGAGCATCTTACCGAAGCAAAAATCGATCAGTTAATCGCTGATTGCAAAGAAAATAAAATCAATTTACACTAATAATAGTCATGAGTAAAAAAATATTATTAGACAAAATAAACGTACCGGGAATTAAAACCTACGAAGTATATCGTCAAAATGGCGGATATGCTTCAGTAGAAAAAGCGATTAAAACCATGTCGCCAGATGCCGTTGTGGAAGAAGTAAAAACTTCGGGACTTCGTGGTCGAGGCGGCGCAGGATTTCCAGCAGGAATGAAATGGAGTTTTATCGATAAAAAATCTGGAAACCCGAGACATTTAGTTTGCAACGCTGACGAATCCGAACCAGGAACTTTCAAAGACCGTTATTTGATGGAGTTCATTCCGCATTTATTGATTGAAGGAATGATTACGTCAAGTTTTGCGTTGGGTGCGAATTTATCCTATATCTACATTCGTGGCGAATACATGTGGGTATATAAAATTTTAGAAAATGCCATCAGCGAAGCTAAAGCAGCGGGTTGGTTGGGTAAAAATATTTTGGGCTCGGGCTACGATTTAGAATTGTATGTTCATATTGGAGCCGGCGCCTATATCTGTGGCGAAGAAACCGCATTAATTGAATCCTTAGAAGGAAAAAGAGGAAATCCTCGAATCAAACCGCCATTTCCAGCAGTTTCTGGACTTTGGTCAAATCCAACGGTGGTGAATAATGTAGAAACTATTGCTTCTGTGCCTTGGATTGTGAATAATTCAGGAGCCGATTATGCCGCAATTGGAATTGGTCGTTCCACAGGAACTAAATTAATTTCCGCTTCGGGACATATAAAAAACCCAGGGGTTTACGAAATTGAATTGGGATTGAGCGTTTACGAATTCATGAATTCTGATGAATATTTAGGCGGCATGAGTTCTGATCGTCCTTTGAAAGCATTAGTTCCAGGAGGGAGTTCTGTGCCGATTTTGCCAGCCGATTTGATTTATAAAACCGCCAACGGAGACGACCGATTAATGAGTTATGAATCCTTGAGTGACGGTGGATTTGTATCTGGATCTATGTTAGGATCAGGAGGGTTTATTGTTTATAATGACACATCGTGTATCGTTCGAAATACTTGGAATTTTTCAAGATTTTACCACCACGAAAGTTGCGGACAATGTTCGCCTTGCCGCGAAGGAACAGGTTGGTTAGAAAAAGTATTGCATCGAATTGAAAACGGTCATGGACGAGAAGAAGACGTCGATTTGTTATTAAGCATTCAAAGTAAAATTGAAGGAAATACGATTTGTCCATTAGGCGATGCCGCAGCTTGGCCGGTGGCTTCTGCAATTCGTCATTTTAGAGATGAATTTGAATATCATATTCGTTTTCCCGAAAAAATAAAAAATAGAGATCACTTTGTGAATGAGCCTTTTGTTAAGTCGAAAGTTGTAATGTCATAAAGTCTTAACGTAAAAAAATGGGAGTATTTAAATCTTTTGAAGAAATTATATCTTGGCAAAAGTCCAGAATATTCAATAAAAGGATTTATGAAATAACAGAGAATATAGGTTTTAAAAAAGATTTTGATT
Source organism: uncultured Bacteroidota bacterium (assembly GCA_903839195.1). Lineage (GTDB taxonomy): Bacteria > Bacteroidota > Bacteroidia > Flavobacteriales > Flavobacteriaceae > Flavobacterium. The sequence continues at coordinate 3,980 of CAIMBK010000116.1, forward strand.
TAGTTAGACAAATTAGAAGAGCATCAATTTCAATTTCTTCAAATATTGCAGAAGGATTTGAAAGGAATACAGACAAAGAATTTATATATTTTTTATATATAGCTAAAGCATCGGCAGGCGAAGTAAGATCGCAATTGTATTTGGCGTTAGATTTAAATTATATGTCAAAAAAAGAATTTGATGAATTGTATTTAGATGTGTCCGATATTTCAAAGTTAATAAGTGGATTTATAAAATATTTAGAAAACAGTCAAAAAGTCTAAAGTCACGAGACATTAAGACATTTGACATTAAGACGTTAAGACTTAAATAAAATGAAAGTAACTATAGACGGTCAAGAGATTGAAGTTGAAGCAGGAACAACCATCTTGCAAGCAGCTCGTATGATTGGGGGAGAATCAGTTCCGCCAGCAATGTGCTATTATTCCAAATTAGAGGGTAGCGGTGGAAAATGTCGTTGTTGTTTGGTGGAAGTAGCCAAAGGTAGCGAAGCCGATCCAAGACCCATGCCAAAACTAATGGCTTCTTGTGTAACTGGATGTCAGGATGGAATGGAAATTAACAGCAATTCTTCCGAAAGAGTGACCGAAGCCCGACAATCGGTAACGGAATTCTTGTTGATTAATCACCCTTTGGATTGTCCGGTTTGCGATCAAGCAGGAGAATGTGATTTGCAAAATTTAAGTTTCAAACACGGAAAATCAGCAACCCGTTTTATTGAAGAAAAACGAACTTTTGAGCCAGAAGATGTTGGTCCAAATATTCAATTACATATGAATCGTTGCATCCTTTGTTACCGTTGTGTGATGGTTGCCGATCAATTGACCGACAATCGTGTTCATGGTGTAATGGACCGAGGCGATCATTCCAACATTTCAACTTGCATTTCAAAAGCGATTGATAATGAGTTTTCTGGGAATATGATTGACGTTTGTCCCGTTGGTGCTTTAACCGACAAAACCTTCCGATTCAAATCAAGAGTTTGGTTTAGCAAACCTTATAATGCTCACAGAGATTGCCCAACTTGTTCTGGAAAAACTACGGTTTGGATGTTTGGCGACGAAATTCAACGCGTTACAGGAAGAAAAGACGAATACCATGAAGTAGACGAATTCATTTGCAACAGTTGTCGATTTGACCACAAAGACCAAAAAGATTGGGTGATTGAAGGGCCAAGAAAATTCGAGAAAGATTCGGTTATCAATCAAAACAAATACAACAGAAAATTAGAACCCGTTCATATTGCCACTGAGGACAAAATCCTAAAAGGACGTGATGAAGACCGTGTGAAAATTAGTATGGCACAAATTCCATTGAGTAAAGAAGAAGAGGATGAATTTAAAAAAGGGAATCTTTAGATGATAGATAGTAAAATTATAATAGAAAAAAGTGTCATTATTTTAGTTGTTTTTGCAATTACAATGATTATGGCGATGTATTCTACTTGGGCGGAACGTAAAGTTGCCGCTTGGTTACAAGACAGAATTGGTCCTAATAGAGCAGGGCCACTTGGATTGCTTCAACCTGTAGCCGATGGGATGAAATTATTCGCTAAAGAAGAATTTGAACCAAATACTCCAAACCGATTTTTATTTTTTGTAGGGCCCGCAATTGCTATGGGTACCGCTTTGATGACCAGCGCAGTAATTCCGTGGGGCGACAGATTACATCTTTTTGGACGAGATATTTTATTGCAAGCAACCGACATTGACGTGGCTTTGTTATACATTTTCGGAGTTGTTTCTGTGGGTGTTTACGGAATAATGATTGGCGGATGGGCTTCCAATAATAAGTTTTCATTGATGGGTGCCGTTCGAGCTGCTTCGCAAATGGTTTCTTATGAAGTGGCGATGGGACTTTCCATGATTGCGCTTTTAATGATGACGGGGACATTGAGTCTGCGAGAAATTTCGGCGCAACAATCCGGAATGAATTGGAATGTTTTTTACCAACCGCTTTCTTTTTTAATATTCTTAATTTGTGCTTTTGCCGAAACCAACAGAACGCCTTTTGATTTAGCGGAATGTGAAACCGAATTGATTGGCGGTTATCACACCGAATATTCTTCCATGAAAATGGGATTTTATTTGTTTGCTGAATATGCCAATATGTTCATTTCTTCTACTATTTTGGCGGTTTTATTCTTTGGTGGATATAATTATCCAGGAATGAGTTGGGCGGTTGAAAATTGGGGTGTGAATATTGCAAATGTGATTGGAATTGCGGTTTTATTTGCGAAAATATGTGGGTTTATATTCTTCTACATGTGGGTGCGATGGACGATTCCAAGATTTAGATACGATCAATTGATGCATTTGGGATGGCGAATTTTGATTCCGTTGTCGATTGTGAATATTATGATTACAGGAATTGTAATTTTGAGACAGGAGATTATGGTTTTTTTAGGACTGTAATTTGTGTTTTTAAAATCGAAATTTGAAATAAAAAATAAAGTATGAGCCAAGAATTGATTATTACAGAAGAATTTATTGTAGGCAAGATATTGCTTATTAGAAATAAAAAAGTAATGATTGATGATGATTTATCAAAGCTTTATGGCGTTGAAACGAAACAATTGAAGAGGCAAGTACGAAGAAATTTAGATAGATTTCCCGAAGATTTTATGTTTGAACTAACGCGTTCAGAATATGAAATTTTAAGGAGCCAATTTGGCACCTTTAAACAAGGAGGACATTCAAAATACTTGCCGATGGCATTTACAGAGCAAGGAGTTGCGATGCTGTCTAGCGTATTAAATAGTCCAGCAGCAATAAAGGTTAACATTGAGATTATTCGTGTTTTTACTAAAATTAGAGAAGTATTAACTGAAACTTTAAATGTCAAACTTGAAATAGAACATATTAAAAAGAAATTGATGAATCACGATAAAAATATTGAGCTTGTTTTTAATTACTTGGATGAAATGATGGAAAAGCATGAACCAAAAAGCGAGAGAAATAAAATAGGTTATAAAAAATAGAAATTTGAAATAAAAAATAAAGCCCTAGCCCTGATTGTAGTGAAAATCCTTTGTGAAACAAAGATTGAAACGGAAAGCAGGAAAAAGCTTCAAAAAATAAAAAAAGTAAAAATGAACATAGAAAGCATTTCCTTATCGGGAAGAAAAAAAATGGTCTCCAACAAGGAGATGACTTTTTTGGAAAAAATGTATCTCGTGGCGATAATCAAAGGGTTGTTTATTACGATTAAACACTTATTTCGTCGGAAAGTAACGATTCAATATCCGGAACAAGTTCGGGAAATGAGTCCCGTTTATCGAGGACAACATCAGCTGAAACGCGATGAAGAAGGTCGGGAAAACTGTACCGCTTGTGGGTTGTGCGCGTTGTCATGTCCGGCAGAAGCCATCACGATGAAAGCCGAAGAACGCAAACCAGATGAAAAACATTTGTATCGCGAGGAAAAATATGCTTCGATTTATGAAATCAATATGTTGCGTTGCATTTTTTGTGGTTTGTGCGAAGAAGCTTGCCCGAAAGACGCCATTTATTTGACCACTTCAAAAGTGTTGGTTCCTTCGAGTTATGAAAGAGAAGATTTCATTTTTGGAAAAGATAAATTAGTAATGCCATTGGACATTGCAATGCAAAATGCTCAACTTAAAAACGCAAACTAATGTCAGCAATACTTATAATTTTTAGTGTTTTGGCTGCTATTACAATAGCCACCGCATTTTTGACCATTTATAGCCGAAATCCAATTCATAGTGCAATTTATTTGGTGATTTGTTTTTTCTCAATTGCCGGACATTATTTGTTGTTGAACGCACAATTTTTGGCCATTGTCCATATTATTGTCTATTCAGGAGCGATAATGATTTTGTTTTTATTTACCATAATGTTGATGAATTTGAACAAAGAAAACGAAGTTCACAAACCGAGAATTACTCGATTGGGAGCGATTGTTTCCTTTTGTTTAATCAGTTTGGTTTTGATCGCCATTTTTGTGAATTCAAAACCAATTACCGATGGTTCTTATGATGTTTTGGGCGAGGATTATCAATCGATTAAAGTTTTAGGAAAAGTACTTTTGAACGAATATATGGTGCCCTTTGAATTTGCTTCTATCTTATTATTAGTAGCGATGATTGGAACGGTTTTATTGTCTAAAAAAGAAAAATAAGAAAAATAATATGAACAATATTTTAAATCAAATAGGCATCGAAAATTACATTTTTCTATCGGTAATCCTTTTTTGTATTGGCGTTTTCGGCGTGTTATACAGAAGAAATGCGATTATCGTATTTATGTCAATCGAAATTATGTTGAATGCGGTCAATCTATTATTTGTGGCTTTTTCAACCTACCATCAAGATGCGCAAGGACAGGTTTTTGTGTTCTTTTCAATGGCGGTTGCTGCGGCAGAAGTTGCTGTTGGATTGGCAATTCTAGTTTCCATTTTCAAGAATTTAGGATCCATTGACATCAATAATTTAAAAAACTTAAAAGGATAATCTTCCATGGAAAAAAATTTAGCTTTAGTATTGGTTTTAGCTCCTTTTTTAGGGTTTTTATTTAATGTTTTTTTTGGTAAAAAAGCTGGGAAAAACATCGTTGGTATTATTGGGACGCTTTCTGTGGCGGTTTCTTTTGCCGTTACGCTTTATTTCTTTTTACAAATAAATGAAACCAAAAAACCTATAATAATCGATTTGTTTGATTGGTTTTCGCTTCAAAGTTTCAAAATCAATTTCGGATTTTTACTCGATCAATTGTCGTTGCTTTGGTTGCTTTTCGTAACTGGAATTGGCGCTTTGATTCATTTGTATTCCATTAGCTACATGCACGATGACAAAAACATGCACAAATTTTTCGCCTATTTAAACCTATTTATTTTCTTCATGATTACGCTTGTAATTGGAAGTAATTTATTGGTCATGTTTATTGGTTGGGAAGGCGTTGGACTTTGTTCGTATTTATTAATTGGGTTTTGGCATAAAAATCAAGACTATAATGATGCGGCGAAAAAAGCCTTTATCATGAATCGAATTGGCGATTTAGGATTCTTAATCGGAATTTTTACAATTGGATTTTTATTCTCCACAATCGATTTTGTTGACTTAAAAGAAGTTGTTCTTGGCGGAACCAATAGCGGAAATACCCTTTGGATTGGAATCGCTGCATTGGCTTTGTTTATTGGTGCTTCGGGAAAATCAGCTCAAATTCCATTATACACTTGGTTGCCAGACGCGATGGCGGGACCAACGCCAGTTTCGGCATTAATTCACGCCGCAACGATGGTAACCGCTGGAATTTTTATGATTACTCGTATGAATTTCCTTTTCGAAATGGCGCCTCAAATTCAAAACATTATCGCAATTGTTGGTGCTGTAACGGCTTTGGTTGCCGCAACAATTGGTTTGGTTCAGAATGATATTAAAAAAGTATTGGCCTATTCAACCGTTTCACAATTGGGGTTAATGTTTCTCGCATTGGGATTAGGCGCTTATGAAGTGGCTGTTTTTCATGTAATCACACATGCATTCTTCAAAGCTTGTTTGTTCTTGGGTTCGGGTTCGGTGATTCATGCGTTGCATGGCGAACAAGATATGCGCAAAATGGGTGGTTTGAAAAATGTCATGAAAATCACATTTGTAACGTTCTTAATTGCTTCATTGGCCATTTCAGGAATTCCTCCATTTTCAGGATTTTTCTCCAAAGATGAAATTCTGATGGTCGCTTTTGAAAATAATATTACACTTTGGATAATTGCTTCTTTGGCTTCAATAATGACGGCTTTTTATATGTTCCGTTTATTGTATTTAACCTTCTTCAAAGAATTTAGAGGCACCGAAGAACAAAAACACCATCTTCACGAAAGTCCGAGTTTAATTACTTTTCCATTAATTGTTTTGGCAATATTAGCAGCTATTGGTGGATTAATTAGTTTGCCAGGAAACAGTTGGCTTCATGAATATTTAGCCCCGGTTTTACCTGCTGTAATTCATGAAGAACATGCTTTTGGAACCACCGAATACATGCTAATGACCATCGCCGTAATTGGTGGATTAATCGGAATTGGAATCGCATTTGCCAAATACATTAAGCAAAATCAAGTTCCAAAAGAAGATGCAGAAATTGTAGGTTTTTCGAAAATTCTTTACAACAAATATTATGTTGATGAATTTTATGAATTGATTATCGTGAAACCAATAAATGTACTTTCCAATTTCTTTAAAGACACAATTGAAACCGCGCTTTCGGCTGTTGTTTTCGGATTTGGAAAAGCAGCAGAAGCCGTTGGAACAAAAGGAAAAATACTTCAAAACGGAAGTATCGGATTTTATCTTTTTGCCTTTGTTTTGGGCGTTTGTGCAATATTAACTTGTTTATTTTTAGCAAAATAATTTATACCTAATGGATGTAACCTACTTATTAATACTGCTTTTATTTGGTGCGATAGCCACTTTCTTATCTGGCGATAAATGGGCTTCAAAAGTAGCCTTGTTGTCAAGTCTAACGGCTTTTGCAGGAGCTCTTTGTTTGTTGAGCCGATATAATTTAGGCCAAGAAATCAATTACTTGCATCTTTGGATTTCAAAACCAAATATCTATTTTGCACTTCAAGCCGATGGATTGGCTTTGGCAATGATTTTGTTAACTACGGCATTGGCGCCAATTATTATCTTTTCTTCGTTTGGAAATGACTACAAAAACGCCAAAAGTTTCTACGCATTATTATTATTTATGACCTTCGCAATGGCGGGAACTTTCCTTTCTGCCGATGGTTTTCTATATTATATTTTCTGGGAATTATCACTAATCCCAATTTACTTTATAGCGCTAATTTGGGGTAATGGCGATGCCGAAGAACGCAAAAAAGCAGTCATCAAATTCTTCATTTATACTTTAGCTGGATCATTATTTATGTTGGTGGCTTTTGTTTATTTGTACCAAAAAACAAACAGTTTCCTAATTGGCGATTTAACACAAGCTCAACTAAATTCAACCGAACAATTTTGGATATTTCTAGCTTTTTTCTTGGCTTATGCGATAAAAATTCCTTTGATTCCATTTCATACTTGGCAGGCCAATGTATATCAAAAAGCACCAACTGTTGGAACGATGCTTTTGTCAGGAATAATGCTTAAAATGGGATTGTATAGCGTAATTCGTTGGCAATTACCAATCGCGCCTCTTGCCGCCAAAGAATACCAATTCGTTTTCATTGGATTAGGAATAGCGGGCGTTATTTATGGTTCGATTGTGGCTTTACGCCAAAACAATTTGAAAAAATTATTGGCCTATTCTTCCCTAGCCCACGTTGGATTAATTGCCGCTGGAACCTACACGCTTTCATTGGATGGATTGCGCGGCGCGGTTTTGCAAATGATTGCCCACGGATTCGTAATTGTTGGCTTATTCTTCGCAGCAGAAATTATTTTTAGACGCTTTGAAACCCAAACTATTTCCGAAATGGGCGGCATTCGAACGCAAGCGCCAAAATTTACTTCTTTCTTTTTATTACTTGTTTTGGCTTCGGTTGCGTTGCCATCAACCTTTAATTTTATTGGAGAATTTACCGTTTTATATAGTTTGTCACAAATCAATATTGCGTTTGCGATTTTAGGCGGAACGACTATTATTTTGTGCGCTTATTATATGTTGAAAATGTTCCAAAACGTCATGTTGGGCGAAACAAATACCAAAATTTTCAACGACATAACTTGGAATGAAGGAATAGCAATGGGAATAATCATTGCGGTTTTATTCTTTTTTGGAATGTATCCAAAACCCATTTTAGATTTGATTACGCCAAGTCTTCAAGTTATTTTAAATCAAATTAATAGAAACTAGGATAATGAATACATTAATAGCAATAACAGGATTGGGTATTTTATGCCTTTTATTTGAAATTCTTAACCTTAGAAAAGCGATTGTTCCTTTTTCCATTATTGGATTATTGGCCGTATTGGGACTTACTATTTCTGAATTCGGAACTACGGGAAGTTTCTACAACAATATGATTGAGGTGTCCAAATTTTCGCAAGCGTTTTCATGTTTGTTTATCGTTTTAACCATTTTCTTAGTGGCATTAAGCCATAATTTTTATGAAGATTATCCCTCAAAATTATCCGATTTTGTAGCCATTAAAATATTCTTGCTTTCGGGCGCGGTAGCGATGGTTTCTTTTGGCAATTTATCGATGTTCTTTCTAGGAATCGAAGTACTGTCTATTTCTTTGTATGTATTAGCGGCAAGCAACCGAACAAACATTAAAAGTAACGAAGCTGGGTTGAAATATTTCTTGATGGGTTCTTTTGCCTCCGGAATTATTTTATTTGGAATTTGCCTCATTTATGGCGCCATGGGTTCTTTTGACACCACCGAAATTAGCGAATTATCCCGTTCTGCCGAATTACCAAGTTGGTTCTTTATTGGGATTGTTTTAGTAACCATTGGCATGTTGTTTAAAATCGCCGCAGTTCCTTTTCATTTTTGGGCACCCGATGTTTATGAAGGTTCGCCAGCATTAACAACCGCCACCATGAGCACCTTGGCAAAAGTAGTTGCGATGGCAACTTTATTTAAATTATTAAGCGTCATGAACGCCGATATTACTTATGGGTTCCAAATAATGATAGTTGTAATTTCGATTGCTTCTATGACCATTGGAAATATAATGGCGTTGAAACAAACCAACGTAAAAAGAATGTTGGCTTTCTCTGGAATATCACATGCCGGCTTTATGTTGATGACCTTGTTAAGTCTTTCGACTTCTGCTAGTAATTTATTGTATTATGCAACGGCCTATTCGTTGGCGGGAATTGCCGCTTTCAGTGTGATTTTATTCGTTTGCAAAAACAAAGACAACGAAGACATTATCAATTTCAACGGATTAGGAAAAACAAAACCTGTATTGGCGGCTGTCTTAACCGCTGCGTTACTTTCTATGGCTGGAATTCCAATATTTGCTGGATTTTTTGCCAAATTTATTTTGTTTTCCAATACCATTCAAGCGGGCTATTTGGTAGTCGTAATTGCGGCGGTAATCAATTCGATAATTAGTGTGGGTTACTACTTCAAACTGATTTTGGCTATGTACACAAAAGAGCCAACAGAGGCTGCTACAAAAACCCCATTTGCCTTTTATGCTGTTGCGGTTGTAGCCATTGTATTGAATCTTATTATTGGACTTTTTCCTTCTTTGGTCATGAATTTATTAGGATAAAAAACAAAAAAATAACTATTCAAAACCACGCCAAAAAGCGTGGTTTTTTTTATCAACAATTCCAAAAAAACTACTACTCCGTTCAATGGCATTTAGAAGCAAAATTGTAATTTTACGAAATGTATGCTTTAGTCGATTGCAATAATTTTTACGCCTCGTGCGAGCGGGTATTTCAGCCGCAATTCATTGGAAAACCCGTCGTGGTGTTGTCCAATAACGACGGCTGTGTTATTGCCAGAAGCGCCGAAGCAAAAGTCCTTGGCATCCCAATGGGCGCTCCAGAATTCCAAATTCGGGAGTTGCTGAAGCAAAAAAATGTAGCGGTTTTTTCGTCCAATTATGCTTTATATGGTGATTTGAGCAATCGGGTTATGGCTGTTTTAGGCCATTTTTCGCCCAATCTTGAAATTTATAGCATCGACGAAGCATTCCTTAATTTTGACGGAATGGCCGTTTCTGATTACCATAATTATGGTGTTCAAATGAAAACCAAGGTGCAAAAATGGGTTGGAATTCCGGTTTGTGTGGGCTTTGCGCCAACAAAAGCCTTATCGAAAGTCGCCAATAAAATAGCGAAGAAATTTCAAGATCGAACGCAAGGCGTTTACGTCATTGACACTGAAGAAAAACGCATCAAAGCCTTAAAATGGACGCAAATTGAAGACGTTTGGGGCATAGGAAGGCGTTACGCAAAAAAGGCCAAACTCCGCAACATCAACACCGCGTATGATTTTGTTCAGCCGAAACACGAAGGATGGATTCGTCGAGAAATGGGCGTGGTTGGCTTGCGATTAAAATATGAATTGGAAGGGCAATCCGTATTGGATTTAGAACCTTTTTCCGAACAAAAAAAGAGCATCGCCACCACAAGAAGTTTCCCAAAACAAATAGCCGATTATGATTTACTGCGCGAACGCGTGACGACTTTTGCCGCGGTTTGTGCCGAAAAATTACGCAAACAAAAATCCTGTTGCCATACAATTATCGTGCTTTTGGTCGTTGATAGACACAGCGTTCAGGCATCAAAATACTATTACACCATGGCCGTGACTTTGCCATTTGCAACCCATTCAACCCTTACGATTTCGAATACTGCGGTGGAAATGTTGCAACAATTATACAAAGGAAATGAAAACACCAAGTTCAAAAAAGCGGGCGTGGTCGTAACCTCATTTATCCCCGAAGACAGAAAACAGTTGCAATTGTTTGAAGAAGAAAATCCAAAACATCTAGCGCTCATGAAAGCGATGGATTATTTGAATCAAAAAATCGGATTCAAAAAAGTGAAATTAGCGAGTCAAAATTTGAGCCTGACTTGGAACATGCGGCAAAATCATTTGTCAAAAAAATACACTACCAATTTTAATGATTTACTCGAAATAAAATGTCTGTAAAGAAATCCAAAAAACTTACTTTCTTCCTTCCTAACTTTGAAAGCGAACTAAAAATTCCTTTTATCAAAGAAGGAGTTTCGGCGGGATTTCCTTCGCCAGCAGCCGATTTTTCAGAAAACAACATCGATTTGAACAAAGAATTGAGCGAAAATCCATTGGCTACTTTTTATATCAAAGTCAAAGGCAATTCGATGATTGATGCTGGAATAAATGATAAGGATGTTCTGGTCGTTGATCGAAGTTTGGAACCCCGAGACAATAAAATTGCGATTTGTTTTGTGGATGGCGAATTCACCGTAAAACGCATCAAAGTCGAAAAAGATTGTCTTTATTTAATGCCTGAAAATCCAAACTACGAACCCATAAAAGTCACCGAAGAAAACCAATTAATCATTTGGGGAATTGTAACGTATGTGATAAAGGCATTATAAACGAAAAAACCCCTGATTTCTCAGAGGTTTTTGTACCCGAAGCCAAATCAAACAAAAAAAGTTTGACTCCGCTTCCGAAAACGAAAAAAGCCCTTCCTTTCAGAAGAGCTTTTGTACCCGAAGCCGGAGTCGAACCGGCACGGTTTCCCACAGGTGTTTGAGACCAGCGCGTCTACCAATTCCGCCATTCGGGCTTAGCAGACATTGAATAATTTAACAAATCATTCAAACGCAATAAAAGAGGAGATTGTATAAAATCAACCATCGATTCCTTTAACACGGTGCAAATGTAGAAAATAAAACGGCATTTTCTAAAAAAATACTCGTAAATTTCCTTTCCTACTTCAATTTTATTCCTAAATTTGCAGCTCGGTAAAACGACACACAACTAACTAACTACATCCGAGGCGTTTATATTGTTCTGATTTTAAACACATATTAAAATCAAATTAAATGAACAAAGCGGATAAATACAACCGATTAAAATGTCACAAACAGAACCGGAAGCAAAGATATTTGCGTGTTCGCAAAGTGTCTATTTAGCGGAACAAATAGCTAAAAACTATGGAATTCCTCTAGGAAGAGTAACATTCTCTAAATACAGCGATGGCGAATTTCAGCCGTCCTACGAAGAATCCATCAGAGGATTGCGCGTGTTTATTGTTTGTTCCACTTTTCCAAGCGCAGATAATTTAATGGAATTGTTATTAATGATTGATGCTGCAAAAAGAGCATCAGCCAGACATATTACAGCTGTTATTCCTTACTTCGGTTGGGCAAGACAAGACAGAAAAGACAAGCCGAGAGTTCCGATAGGAGCAAAATTAACGGCAAAATTATTAGAAACTGCAGGCGCCACCCGAATTATGACGATGGACTTGCATGCGGACCAAATTCAAGGGTTCTTTGAAAAACCGGTAGATCATTTATTCGCTTCAACCATCTTTTTACCATATGTAAAAAGTTTGAACTTAGAAAATTTGACCATTGCTTCCCCAGACATGGGCGGTTCCAAAAGAGCTTATGCCTATTCTAAATTTTTAGAATCGGACGTAGTAATTTGTTACAAACAACGAAAAATTGCCAACGTGATTGACACAATGGAATTAATCGGAGAAGTAAAAGGAAGAAACGTCATCCTTGTTGATGACATGATTGATACCGGAGGCACATTGGCGAAAGCCGCCGATTTGATGATAGAAAAAGGCGCATTAAGCGTAAGAGCAATTTGTACACACCCCATATTATCGGGTGAAGCCTACGAAAAAATAGAAAATTCTAAATTGCTTGAATTAATCGTTACCGATTCTATTCCGTTAAAGAAGGAATCAAACAAAATAAAAGTAGTGAGTTGTGCGCCGCTTTTTGCCGAAGTTATGCACATGGTGCACCACAACAATTCCATCAGTGGAAAATTTTTAATGTAAGTCATTGCGAGGAACGAAGCAATCTCATTACATAAAGCTTGAAGCGGATAGCCTAAAGCGTATTGCCAATTATTTATTAACTATATATATTTACAATGAAATCGATTACAATTAATGGATCAGAAAGAGAAAGCGTGGGCAAAGTTGCGACTAAAGCCTTACGTAATGCTGGATTGGTTCCTTGCGTACTTTACGGAGGAAATCAAGCAGTGCATTTCTCAGCAGAAGAAAAAGCATTCAAAAACTTGGTTTACACTCCAAACGCACACACCGTTGTGATTGATTTGGGAACTAAAAAATTCGATGCTGTATTACAAGACATTCAGGTTCACCCGGTGTCTGACAAAATTTTACACCTAGATTTCTTTCAATTATTTAATGACAAAGAAATCACTATGGAAGTTCCTGTGAAAATTACAGGTGTTTCTCCAGGTGTCCTTTTAGGCGGTGTTTTACGTTTAAATGCCCGTAAATTAAAAGTGAAAGCATTACCAAAAAACCTTCCAGATTTTATCGAAACCGATATTTCTGAATTGGAAATGGGAAACAAATTGTATGTTACGAAACTAGTTTCCGACAAATACAAATTATTACACCCAGACAATACTGTGGTAGCTCAAGTTCGTATTTCACGTGCCGCTATGAAAGCAGCTCAAGAAGCAGCAAAAGCAGCGAAAGCACCAGTAAAAGGAAAGAAAAAATAATTTCTACACTTTTCAATATTCAAAAAGCATCAGATTTTCTGGTGCTTTTTTTGTTTTTAGAAGCGCCAATTTTGGCTATCTCAAGAACCAATCCTCCCGCTGTCCGCTATATCTCTTGTAGCGAACCCCGCCACAAGAGGATGCCGCTTCCATCGGGGCTAACAAGAAAATTCTAATACCCAAAGTCAGCTAGTATTCGAATTAAACCTATTTTTGCAATATGATAAAATGGATTACTACTTTATTTTTCAAAAAACAAACACAAGATACTTCAGCTGGTATGAATAAATTTTTAATCGTTGGCCTCGGAAACATCGGTGCCGAATACGCCAATACCCGACACAATATCGGATTTAAAATTCTAGATTATTTTGCTAAAAAAGAAAGCCTTTCGTTCGAAACAGTCAAACTGGGTGCTTTGGCAGAATATAAAGCAAAAGGCAAGACCTTTTTGTTGCTAAAACCAAATACCTTCATGAACCTCAGCGGAAAAGCTGTGAAATATTGGATGGATAAAGAAAAAATTCCATGCGAAAATATGTTAATCATTGCCGATGATTTAAACCTGTCTTTCGGAACCATTCGCATCCGTTCAAAAGGAAGCGACGGTGGTCATAATGGACTCAAAAACATCAGCCTAATCCTAAATTCAAGCGACTATCCCCGTTTCCGATTTGGCATTAGCGATGAATTCAAAAAGGGACAACAAGTTAATTATGTATTAGGAAATTGGGACGATACAGAAAAAACAAAACTCCCCGAAAGATTAGAAGTAGCCAGCGAAATAATCAAATCGTTTGGCAGTTCGGGATTAGAAAATACCATGACGGCATTTAATGGGAAATAAAAAAAGGGGAAACTTAATAAGCTTCCCCTTTTTATTGTACTAAAAATACAATTATTGAATAATGATTCTTTTTACAATTTTACTATCGCCATCTTGAACCGTCACAAGATAAACTCCCGCTTGAACATTGTCCAATTGAAGGTTTTCTGAAAACAATCCCGTATTGGAATATTTCTTTTCAAAAATGCTTCTTCCGCTAATATCGTGAACTACAATAGAAACGGCTTTAGTTGATTTGGAATTAAATTGAACCGTAAAGTTTCCTTTATTTGGATTTGGAAATAAAGCAAAATTCTGTAATTGATTTTCAACAACACTTAAAGGCGACGCCATTGAACAAATGTTCAAGCTCCAACTATTTAAAGTTCCACCGTCTTGGTTATAAGCATCTACAACACTTAAGGTCCAAGTTCCTGTTGATGATTCTCCAACAAACGTTGAAAAAGGTTGCGTTGGTAAAACTGTTCCAGAAATCCCTGGTAAGTTGCCACAAACAAAAGCAGTTCCTGCATCGTCAAACGTGGCGTTAATATCATTAACACTTATATTCGCATTACATGGATTGGCAACTAACGTAATGGTGGTTCCAGAAGGGCTAGTTAATTTAAGTGATAAATCATTAATCCAAGTATGTGTAATGTCTACATTGAGGCTTACATTTGAAATTGTTACTCCTGAAGGCACATCAATAGTAGATGTTACAGTTGCCACGGTTGCTGGAATGGTTACTGGAATATTTACTGACGATGAATTCGCGCAAATTAATTGTCCCGTCGTAAATTTATATCCAGAACTAAAAGTGCCAGCGCAAACTGGGTTTTTTGGGAGCACTCTCCAATAATAATCACTAGCAACTGTTAATCCAGAAACCGAATAACTATTTGTTAAAACGGTAGCGCTTCGAATAATGTTTGTAAAAGCAGCATCGGTGGCTACTTGAACATCATAACTTGTTGCTGAAGCGTTTGCAGGCCATGTCAAATTGGACAATAGCGGATTTATTGCTGTTTCTAAATTTGCTGGACTAGTTAAAGTTTGTGTTCCAAAATTAGCATTAAATACTTCTAAGTAAAAAACAGCATTCGAAGTAGTTCCAGAAGTTGCCACTACTTGAATTGGAATTATCGCTGGGACAACAGCTCCAGTTGTTGTAACGTTCATAGTTACATTGCCGTTTGCCGTCATAGATGAAGGAGAAAAATCAACTGTAACTCCTGTTGGCAATCCTGTAGGGCTGAAACTAGTTGTTCCGGAAAATCCGCCATAAACTGTATAAGGAATTGAATAGGATGAGGAACCTCCTTGACAAATTTGTTTGTTTTGCTCGCCATCTATACCATTATATGCAATAGAAAAACTACTTGTGGGCGCAGTTATTGCAAAATTGGTATTAGAAATATCAAAAAAGATATGTTTGTTTCCTTTTACCATTATTCTATTGGTAGTTCCAACGTTGTTTGGTATTGTTACATTGGCGCTACCGTTATTGGGAACTTTACTTGCTAATTGGATTGGATACGTTAACCCGCCGTCTGTTGATAAAAAGATATCTACAAATGGTGAATCTACACCATTAGCATCTGTTCCAGCAACAGCCCAAGTTACATTTTGATTGGTTCCAACAGTCCAAGAAACAGCTGTATTTGGAGTGCTTACTATAAATGGTCCCGCAGCAGCAGTCACTGTCACAGCCATATCTGTATAAGCGGTTTGACCCACTTTTATTGGAGCAGTTGCGCTATATGGCACATTATCTCTAACGGTCAATCTAAAATTTAATGTTCTAGCAACCGAACTTAAAGCTTCTGACAACATTCCTGTACTACCGCCAACTTGACTAGTAGTGTTAGAATTAGCTAAAATGGTAGCCAATTTTGGAAAATATCTAGAAGGAGAAGCTGTTGGACTCCATGAAATGAAATTAGGTCCTTCCGTTTTGGTTATACTTGCTGAACTATTTGCCCCCGTTGAGGCTCCTCCGTCATCATTTTGTTCCCAACAATACGTAAGCGAATCAGATGTATTAGCGTCTGTTGCCGATCCTGTGAGCACGAATGGCGTACTAATTGGAATGGTATAATTAGTAACCGGCGAAACAACTGGTGTAGCATTTTCTGTTAATGGAGTAGTTATTGGACATGTTTTAGTTGCTAAATTAGCTTGAATTTGCTCAATAGAAGCTTCATGATAAATATCTATAGAATGGGGAGCAACATCCTGACTGCCAAGACCAGCATATCCCATAATGGTTACTCCTGAACCCACTTCTTTATTGGTTCCTGAACCTTCATTTGAATTTGAAAAAGTATGGGTGGCTCCCATTTGATGTCCCATTTCATGAACTACATAATCAATATCAAAATTATCTCCTTGTGGGATTCCATCTGCGGGAGAAGTGATTCCAGCTCCTTTATTTAAGTCTGTTGTACTGGCCGTGTCGTCTACACATACGCAACCAATACAGCCAGCGTTTCCACCTCCGCCAGTTTTTCCAAACATATGACCTATATCATAAGCGGCATTATTTGCTGCTAAAGTGGTGTTTGCCCCAGTTAGTTTTGAACTTAGTGTATTTTGTAATTGCTTGTTCCAATTTGTCATTGTGGTGTATGGATCTGTGGTAGCTGAATAATAAATAACATTCGTAGAATTGGCTACTAAATTCAAGTGTACGCCTAAATCATTTTCATAAACACCATTACAACGGGTTAATGTATTATTAAAAGCCGTCAAAACATTGGCTACTAGATTGGCGTTTGTTGCACCAAAATAAATAGCATATTCCCCATTACAAGAAAGTGCCAAACGCATTGTTTTTAATTCTCCGGCGCTAGATTTCTTCACGTTTACAATTTTTGAACTTATAGTTGAAGCTTCTATTTTGTCATCTGTTGAACATGTCCAAGCCAAATTATTTTTATTTCTTTGTGATTTAAAAACCGCATAAACCGTATGATCTTGAGAATAGGGTTCGATAAATTCATTTTCTTTATCGGTTCTAAAAACCATTGTTTGAATTCCTTGTGGAGAAATACTTAATTTTAAAGTAGCATATCTATCGGTAATTCCCTTTCCTGAAAAAGCTCTAATTTCTGGGAATTGGGCTTGAAGATCAACTTCAAAATTGGAAGCTTCATTTACTTCAAATTGTTCGATTTGACCCTCCGCATTGGGCAACGAAATAATAGTTGTGTGTTTATCTTTTAAATCGGTTAAAACCGAAAAAAGCGTTTGTCTTAATGGAGCAATGTTTAAATCATATAATAGAAACGTTTTAGGGAATGAAACCCTTGAAACGGCTTGGTCAATTGTGATTTTACCTGTATCATTATTGTGAATTGTCCATAAATCGTTTTGTACTTGTGCTTGTGTTTGAAAAAAAACGAAAGCAAATGCAATGGCTAATAGTAATTGTTTTTTCATTTGAAAATTTAGTTTTAATTTAGTTTTTTTGGTTTCCAAATATAGGCATAAATTACATTATTGTTATTTTAATGTTATAAAATTAAGGCAATTTTTAAAAAAAAGGTACATTTGAAAAATAAAAAAAATACACCCGTTTTATTAGCTATATGAAAACAACTCACTTCCATTATATTAAATTACTTTTTTTCTTATTCTTTGTTACTTTGCTTTCATGTGGAAGTAACAAGCAAATTCACACTAATTCCGAAACACAGCCCGTTTCCTGTCCCGAAAACGGAATTTGTACTTTTGAATTATTACAAAACAAACGGTTAGAAATCAAAAATGATGCGTTTGGCAAAACCTATTATTCTCTTGAAGATGATACTTCAAAAAACACCATTCGATATATCTATAATTTAAAAAATGACAAAAACATTCAAGATTCAAGTTATCGAGAAGAGATTGTTTTTGAAGTAAATGCTTCAGAAACTGGATTAAATTTATTGGACACCAAACTCCAAGATTCAAAAATGCTTTTTGGTCGGTTTTGCTTTTGTAGAGGAGCAACTGGCTATTATAAAGTGAAAGAGGGAAATCTGAAATTGAAAAAAATTAACGAAACTTATCAGCTTGATTTCGATTTTAAAATAAATGAAGTGCCGCAGATTGTTTCAAAAATTAGCGGGGTTGTTAAATAAAAAAACCGCCACAATTGTGGCGGTTTTTAAAATATAGTTCAATTGTTATTATTCAATAACAATTCTTTTTACTTCTTTTCTGTCCCCGTCTTTAACCGTCACTAGATACACTCCGGATTGCGCTTTATCCAATTGGATGTTTTGAGAGAACAATCCTGCATTGTCATAGCTATTGTCAAAAATGATTCTTCCTCGCATATCGTGAACGGTAATTCCTACTTTGTTTTCGGATACGGAATTGAATTTAACGGTAAAGTTTCCTTTGTTTGGATTTGGATATAAAGAAAATGCTGTTAAACCAAAGTTTTGGGCAGACAATGGGGTTATGGTTTGAGTACAAACTTCAATTCCCCAAGTATTAATTGTTCCTGTATCACCTGTAAAATTATCATACACTCTAAATGTCCAGTTCCCTTGTGGGTTTTGTCCATTAAATGTGGATAATAAACCATCTGAGGTTACTGTTTGTAATGCAGTTGAGGCACAATCTATAGCTGCAGCCCCATCGCTGAATTTTAAATTTAATGGCCCGCCCGCCGCTGCGGTACTGATATTACCACAACTTCTATTAAATAATTTAATAAATGTTGTTGGGTTTTGAGGAGAACTTATGTCTGTTTGCACATCAGATAAATAAGTATGTGTAATTGTGTTGAAAACTTTTACACTTGAAATAGTTCCGCCATTTGGAAAATTTAATGTTCTTGTAGTATAATTCCCTGCCGATTGATCAACAAAAGGCAAAGGCGTACTATCAGTATATGTTGCGCAATTAGTTACCACTGTATATCCAATAGCAAAATCTTTAGAATTGATTGCATAAAAAATATTATTTAATGGCTCAATCATAATTCTACAACCTGTTGCCGAAGCCGCTGCTGGAACCGTAATTGTTTCCGTTCCGTCGTTTGGTGTTGAAGCAACTAAAACGGTTGGGAAAGTCAATCCTCCATCTGTTGACAAAGAAATTTTAACATCCGTTGTTGCAGGAATTGATGTTCCTCCAGTAGTCCAAGTAATGGTTTGTTGTGAATTTGCCATCCATGAAATCCCATCGGTATTTTGAGAAGTAATTGCAAATGGTGTTCCGCTTGCATATGTAAGTTTCATGGTTTTACTTGCTGTTTGTCCACCATTTGGGGTTCTGTTATCTCTAACGGTCAAAGTGAAATCCATAGTTCTAGCCACTGTTGGAACCGTTTCCCATGATGGCGTCAAATTTCCGGCCAAAACATCTGAATATTTAGGAAAATATCTTGTTCCAGAAGTGGTTGGAGGCCAGGATCTGAAGTTAGACGAAGTCGTTGAAGTTGTAGATGGAATTGCACTTGGTGTGTAAGCAACGTATTGATTTTGACTGTTTGTGTTAACGTTTTGTTCCCAACAATAAGTCAAAGCATCATTATTAGCGTCGGTAACAATTGGGGCAGTTAACTTAAACGCTGTGCCATTTGGAATCGTATAATTTGATAACGTTGGAATATTTGGCTCAGAATTTCCATTTGCAACACCTGCAACACAATTTCCTGCACCTGTAATATGTGCAAACATCTGTGCCAAACTTACGGCATGAAAATAATCGTCACTATTAGTCGCAACATCTTGTGGCGAACAAATTCCAGCATAGGCCATAACGGTTGTTCCGCTTCCTGGTTCTACAGCTGTAGCATCATTTCTATTTCCACCACCGCAATTAGTTCCATCTCCTGAAAAAGTATGACTTGCCCCAAACTCATGTCCCATTTCGTGTGCTACATAATCAATGTCGTAAGCATCTCCAACAGGTGCTGGAGAACCTGTAATTCCTCTTGCTTTTGAACCTGCAATACAAACACATCCTAACTGCGCTAATCCCCCACCACCAGTACTAACCGTATGGCCAATATCATAATTAGCCGATCCAATAGCGCCGTCAATTACAGTTTGACTTTGATTTATTAAAGTTCCAGCAGTAGTGTTGTTGAAACTATCAGTAGTTACAAAAATTACTAAATCATTATTGGCAACCAATTGCATCATCAAAGACATATCTCTCATATAAACTCCGTTAATTCGAGCCATTGAAACTACCATAGCTGCTAGAACAGCCGCTTTCTTTTGGACGATTGTTGCTGCGGCAGGCAATCCAGCTGCTGTGATGTGATAGGCAGCGTATTCAATCGTACAAGCCATTGCCAGACGATAGGTTCTGAATTTTCCGTCAGTAGCTTTTTGAAGATTCCCAGAAGAAATTGAAAGCCCTGAATCAATAGAACCTTCTCCTTTTTCAACACTACAAGTAAAAGATCTTGTGCTGAAAAGCTTGTCTTTACTATATACAATATAATTGTTTAAGTCAGTTGTATAGGGATCAATATAAGAAGTTGTTGCTTTTCCTGACAAAGTCATTGCGTGCAAACCGAAAATAGTGGTACTAATCTGAATCGCCGCAGTAGGATCTTCTATTCCTTGCCCAACATAGGTTTTAATATCTTGATATCTAGCCGCCAAATCCGGGTGCATTACCTCTGACTGGTACATTTTGAAGCTGGTCATTTTGCCGTCGGCGCCAGGAAATTGAATAATCACATTGGAAACACCCTCTAAAGGCGCTTGTTGCAATTGCGATTTTATCGCTTGAACATCAAGCGAATAAACTAGAAATTCAGTTGGTGTTGAATCTCTTTTTAATTTCTCCAAAGAAGTTAATCTTTCTTTTGAAACGGAAGTCCATAGGTTTTTTTGAGAATAACTATTTGCAAATAAGAAAATAGTTAAAAACGTAACTAGTAATTTTTTTGTCATGATTTCAATTAGGTTTAATTCTTCAAAAATATCATTTATTTTAAAGAAATGAAATGTAATTATGTTTTTTTTATAAAAAAGAAATAATTGTTTTAATAAATTGGCAAGTAATTGATATACATTTTGGTGGAGAATATGCGGCTAATTATTAATTATTTAAGCAAATCTGGGTTTATTTATCCAATAGAAAGTTTAAATTTGCAAAAAATTAGCGTTAATAAATTGAAAATTTTTCATTCCATCCAAGAATTCAATCCTACCAAGAAAACAATTGTAACTATTGGTACTTTTGACGGCGTTCATATGGGTCATAAAAAAATTATTGAAAAATTAATCCAAAATACTGCAAATTCAAAATTTGAAAGTGTAATCCTAACTTTTTTCCCACATCCAAGAATTGTTTTGCAGGAAAAATCAGATATTAAACTTATAAATACCATTGACGAAAAAATTCTCTTGCTTGAAAAAACAGGTTTAGAAAATTTAATCATTCATCCTTTCGACAAAAAATTCGCAGCGCTTACCGCCGAAGAATTCGTGAAAACGATTTTAGTTGATCAATTAAATATTCAAAAAATCATTATTGGTCACGATCACCGATTTGGGGTCAATCGTTCCGCCAATATTGACGATTTGATTTTGTATGGCGCCAAATATGGGTTTGAAGTAGAGCAAATTTCAGCAAAAGAAATTGATGAAATATCCGTTAGTTCTACCAAAATCCGAAATGCCATTGGCAACGGAAACGTCGCATTGGCCAATGAGTATTTGGGTTATCACTATTTTTTTTCAGGCGAAATCATAAAAGGACAACAACTTGGAAGAACCATTGGATTTCCAACAGCTAATTTAGTTTTAGCGGCAGATTACAAATTAATCCCGAAAATTGGGGTTTATATTGTTTCTAGTTTTTTCAATAATAAGACGATTTTCGGAATGATGAATATTGGGACAAACCCAACCGTTGGAGGCGAAAATCTAAGTATTGAAATTCATTTTTTAGACTTTGACGCTTCGCTTTATGAACAAAAAATGGAAATTACTGTGCTTGAAAAAATTCGAGACGAACAAAAATTTGAATCTATTGAAGCGCTGAAAATACAAATCGAAAAAGATAAAGAATTTGCAATTTCATTCCTAAAAACGGAAACATTCTAATAGTTATTTCCTAATTTTGGCTTTTTATACAACTACTTATGAGTACACTAAAACACAATTGGACCAAAGACGAAATTATTGCGATTTACAACAAGCCTTTGATGGATTTGCTTTTTGAAGCTGCTTCGGTCCACAGAGAATTTCATGATCCAAATGTCGTTCAAGTTTCCACTTTGCTTTCCATAAAAACAGGAGGTTGCCCAGAAGATTGTGGTTATTGTCCCCAAGCTGCACGTTATCACACCGATATTGAAGGTAATGATTTAATGTCGGTAAATCAAGTAAAAGCACAAGCTTTACGAGCAAAATCTAGTGGTTCCTCTCGTGTTTGTATGGGAGCCGCATGGCGAAATGTAAAAGACGGACCTGAATTTGATCAGGTTTTAGAAATGGTGCGCACCATTAATAAATTAGACATGGAAGTTTGTTGTACGCTAGGAATGATTACCGAAAACCAAGCCCATCGACTTGCAGAAGCTGGTTTATATGCCTA
>CAIMBK010000117.1 GCA_903839195.1 uncultured Bacteroidota bacterium
TCTTGTTTAGAAATTTCATCCAAAACAAAATTATAAAAGTCAATACTTCTAATTTGATTGTATTTTTTGGGTGCTAAATCAATTTCTACCAATCGGTTTGGATTTGCATAAAGTGCTGGATTCCATTTTTTAGTAACTATTGTATCCCAAGTTTCACTTTTTTCTTCCCAAAAACACCAAGTTCTATCGTTGATTTTTTTATTGTTCTCATCTAATAATAGAATGGTTTTATCAGAGAATTTCCCTGATTTCACCATTTTATACACCGTCATTAATGCTGACAAACCTGCACCCGCAAATATGTAATTGTAATGTTTCATGTTTCAAAAATAAGCATAAATTAAAATAGTAAATAAATAAATAACTAGATTTGTAAAAAACAAATTATATGTATCAACAAGTTGTTGAATTTTTTATAAAAATTGACCCTGTTTTGGCAGCTTTTTTAGCAACCGTTTTTACATGGTTTTTAACCGCTTTAGGAGCCTCATTGGTTTTCTTTTTTAAGAACATGAATCGCGTGGTATTAGACGGCATGCTTGGATTTACAGGAGGAGTAATGGTTGCGGCTAGTTATTGGAGCCTTCTAGCGCCTGCAATCGAAATGAGTAGTGGCGAAGGGTTTGTTAAGGTTATACCGGCCGCAACAGGATTTGTTTTAGGGGCAATTTTCCTTTTTGGCTTAGATAAAATTCTACCGCATTTACATATTAATTTTAAAGAAACAGAAGGAGTGAAATCGCCGTGGCAACGCACAACATTGTTGGTTTTGGCCATAACTTTACATAACATTCCCGAGGGATTGGCGGTTGGCGTTTTATTTGGCGGTGTTGCTGCAGGAATTCCACAAGCAACAATTGCAGGAGCAATAACTTTAGCTATCGGAATTGGAATTCAAAATTTCCCTGAAGGAATTGCGGTTTCAATGCCATTAAGAAGGATGGGCATGAGTCGTTGGAAAAGTTTTATGTATGGACAATCATCGGCATTAGTTGAGCCAGTTGCCGCAGTAGTTGGCGCTTTGGCGGTAACTTTTTTTACGCCTATTTTACCCTATGCATTAGCGTTTGCAGCGGGCGCAATGATTTTTGTAGTCGTTGAAGAGGTAATTCCCGAGACCCAACAAGACAACAATACAGATATTGCTACGCTTGGCTTTATTGGCGGGTTTGTTGTTATGATGACATTAGATGTCGCATTGGGTTAATGACAATCGCAATCATCGGTTCCGCATTTTTTCGATTTTTTCTTTTTAAAAAAGAGTTTCTTTCCCAAAAATGTTAAGGCAATTCCCAAAGTAATAAAAGCAATTATTTCCTGAAACATTTTTATTTATTTTAAAATTTGAAAAGCGATAAGCGCAACAAGATAGGCTAATCCGCTCATGAAAACCAATTGTCCCAAAGGCCATTTCCAGCTGTTGGTTTCTTTTTTTGTTATGGCTAATGTACTAGCACATTGCATCGCAAACGCGTAAAACAGCAACAATGAAATTCCTGTGGCAAAATTAAATATTTTGTTTTTTGTAACGGGGTTTATTTCGGCGCCCATTTTATTTTTTATGGTCGAATTATTGGCCGAACTTCCAACGCTATATATGGTTGCGAGTGTCCCAACAAATACCTCTCTTGCGGCAAACGAACTGATTATAGCAACACCAATTTTCCAATCATAACCCAATGGCGCAATGGCGGGTTCGATGGTTTTCCCCATAATTCCAATGTAGGAATTTTCCAATTTAAAAGCCGCAATTTTATTGGATAAATCGGATTTGGAAATAGATTGATTTTCGATTCGGGCAGCTACAATTTGGTCCGCATTTTTGAAATTATCGCCTAAACCATAAGAAGCCAAAAACCACAACACTACCGATATCGCTAAGATGATTTTTCCGGCGCCAAAAATAAAAGATTTGGTTTTTTCAATAACGTTTATCGCTACATTTTTGAACATTGGAAGTTTGTAATGCGGCATTTCGACAACAAAAAAGGATTTGGAGTCGATTTTTAAAATTTTATTTAAAATATATGCGGCAAATAATGCCATTCCAAAACCTAATAAATATAAAAACATGAGCGTCAATCCTTGAAGATTTAATACACCAAAAATGGGATTGTCAGGAATTATTAAGGCTATAATTATTGCATAAACAGGCAGTCTCGCCGAACAGGTTGTAAAGGGCGTAACTAAGATGGTTATAAGTCGTTCCTTCCAATTTTCAATATTTCGAGTTGCCATAATCGCGGGAATCGCACAAGCCGTTCCAGAAATTAACGGAACAACACTTTTTCCGCTAAGACCAAATTTCCGCATTATTTTATCCATCAAAAAAACTACGCGACTCATGTAGCCGCTTTCTTCTAGAATGGAAATAAATAAAAACAGAAAGGCAATTTGTGGAATAAAAATCAAAATTCCGCCAACTCCAGGAATAATTCCTTGCGAAATCAGATTAGTCATAACGCCTTTTGGAAGCGAATTACTTGCCAAGTTGCTCAATGTTGCAAAAGTGCTGTCAATCCAGTCCATAGGGATTTTTGACCAATCAAAAATGGCTTGAAAAATAACAAATAGAATGGCAAAGAAAATTACATATCCCCATACTTTATGTGTCAAAACACGATCGAGTTTGCCGCCAAAATCCTTTGCTAATTTGCTGTTAATTTCCAACCCTTTTTTCAAGACATCATTAATAAATTGATATCGTTTGATGGTTTCTTTTTGTTGCAATCGTTTCAAATCGGAGTGGGATTTTGTAAAGGAATTTTTTACCTCTTTTCGTTCCAAATTTTGAAAATTAACATCTTGTGTAATTACCAGCCATAATTTGTATAAAAGCTGATTAGGAAAGGCTTTCCGGAGATTATTGAAGTAATCTTCATCAATGCTTGAGGCATTCAAACAAGGCTCAACCGACAGCGACTTATAATTGATAATTAATTCTTTTAGTTCGGTAATTCCGTAATTTTTTCGTGTGCTGATTAAGGCAATTTTTGTTTTTAATTGGGTTTCTAAATAAGGAATGTCCAATGAAATACCTTTGTATTTCATTCTATCGGCCATATTTATGACTAAAATTGTTGGGATTTCTAGGTCTTTAATTTGGGTAAATAGCAATAAATTTCGTTTCAAATTTTCAACATCAGAAACCACCACAACTACATCTGGAAATAGTTTGTCTTTTTTATTGAGCATCAACTCAATTACCACGTTTTCATCCATCGAACAAGCATTCAGGCTGTATGTCCCGGGAAGATCCAAAATATCGGCATTAATATTTGATGTTAATTTACAAAAACCAATCTTTTTTTCAACCGTTATTCCTGGGTAATTTCCAACTTGTTGATTAAGGCCCGTGAGTTGATTAAAAACCGAAGTTTTCCCCGTATTGGGATTTCCTATTAGGGCAACATTGATGTTTTGGCTGCTCATTTTAGGTTAGTTATTGATAATTTCAACCTCAATTTCATTTGCAGTTTCAATACGAATTGCGAGATGAGAACCATTAATATTTAGGTATAAAGGGTCGCCAAAAGGTGCAATTTGAAGTAATTCAACCAGATTTCCAGGCAAACAACCCATTTCGAGTAGCTTCAACGGAATTACATCCACATCGAACGATTTGATAACGGCTTTATCGCCTTTTTTGAGACTATTTATGGTTGTTTTCAAACCTTATTTAGATTGAATTAAGATTACAAAAGTACATATTTTAATACTCAAACAAATGATAATTATCATTTATTATCCCTTTATTAAATTTATAAAAGTGGTTGAATCACCTTTGATTTGGTCATTAATTGGAGCATAAAAAATGAATGTCCTCAATCAATCGTTGGATTTCTTTTTTATTGGTTCCGTCATAAAACCCTCGAATTCGTCTTTTGTCATCGACTAGAATAAAATTTTCGGTATGAACCATATCATATAATTCTTCAGGTTTTCCCATTTTTACGGCTAAATAAGATTTTCGAGCCATGGTGTAGATTTCTTTTTTATCGCCAGTAACCAAATTCCATTTGGCATCAATTACGCCATTTTTTAAGGCATAGGTTTTTAGCGCTCGAACCGAGTCAATTTCTGGTAAAACAGTATGGGAAAGCAACAGAACTTTTGGATTGTTTTTAATTGCGGTTTGAATATCGACCATATTGGTTGTCATTTTTGGACATATGGAACCACAAGTCGTAAAGAAGAAATCGGCTACATAAATCTTTCCTTCATAATTTTTTTGGGTAATTTTTTCTCCGTTTTGATTGATAAAAGAAAAATCAGCGATAGTATGATATTTGCGAATATATTGAACCGAACTATCCACTAATTCAGGATTGATATCCGATGGATTATAAATAGGCAAGGTTTTTTTTGGTTTTAATGCGGAATAAAATAGTGTGATTATCACAATTGAAAGCGAAATCAGAACGACAAAAAACCAAAGATATTTTCTAAAAAACCGCAACATAGTTTGAATATTTGACACAAAAATACAAAATCAGAATCATTGGTGAAAATATGATTTTGGAACGCAACCACTTATACCATACTAAACAAAAGTTAAATAATTTGTGTTAATCAATTTTTTTGTAGTTTTGAAAAAAATCACTAAATTATGAAAAAGTTATTTGCCTCAATCCTTGCTTTATTTTCAATGGTAACATTTGCCCAATTCAATCCTTTAGCACCATGGATGGAAAACGCAGAAAAAACTACCCAAACAGAAAAAACATTCAAAGAATTATCAGATTCATTTAATAGTTATTGGTCAACGAAAGACTTTTCTAAAAAAGGGAGTGGTTACAAACCATTTAAAAGATGGGAAAATCATTGGTGCAATAGTACAAATGATCAAGGATTTCTAATTTCGCCCCAAGAAATGTGGGCTGCTTGGCAACAAAAAAATAACAACTCTGGCCTTCAAAGGTCGGTTCCGGTATGTAACTGGGAGCCTTTAGGTCCTTTTTCAAATGCTGTTCCGCAAACTACTAGAGGGAGAGGAAGAGTCAACGTTGTTTGTGTTGACCCCACGAATGCAAACACAATCTATATGGGAGCTCCCGCAGGCGGAATATGGAAATCAATTGATGCCGGAGCATCTTGGATACCGCTATCCGACAATTTGCCACAAATAGGCGTTTCTGGAATAGCAGTAGATTATCAAGATCCAAATACCATTTATATTGCTACAGGAGACAAAGACGCCAGCGACACGTATTCAATTGGAGTTATGAAATCTACAGACGGCGGCATTACATGGAATACTACAGGATTAGCATTTACCAATACATCTACACTTGCAGGAGATTTGGTGATGCACCCAACAAACAATCAAATTTTGTGGTGCGCCACGAGTTCTGGATTATATAAAACAAGCAATGGCGGAACTACTTGGGCAATAAAACAAACAGGAAATTTTGCTTTGGGCGCTATTCGATTAAAACCAGGAAATCCGACAATTGTGTATGCGACATCAAAAAATAAATTTTTCAAATCCACCAATTCTGGCGATACTTTTTCTTCTTTAACCTCGGGATTTCCGTCTGTTACAGGTAGGGTAGTTATGGATGTGACGGCAGCCAATCCAGAGTATATATATTGTTTATTAGCCACAACTTCAAATGCCTTTCAAGGAATTTATAAATCGACCAACGGCGGAACTTCGTGGGTTAACACAGGTTTGACAGCATCAACAACTGATATTTTTGATGGTGCAACCCAAGCCTGGTATAATTTAGCAATTTGCGTTTCTCAAACCAATCCAAATGAGATTTACACGGGAAATTTAAACATATGGAAATCTATAGATGGAGGAGCAACAGCAACGGCAGTCAATAGCTGGAGTACATATAGCATGTCTTTTACTCATGCAGATATTCATTTTCTTCGATTTTTTGGAGATAAATTATATTGCGGAAGCGACGGAGGGATTTATGTTTCTTCAGATGGTGGAACTATTTTCAATGATATTATTGGCGCTGCGCAAATAGGACAATTCTATAAAATATCAGTTTCCAAACAAACAGCCTCCAAAATTACCGGAGGGCTTCAAGACAACGGCGGTTTTATTTATAATAATAGCAGCTGGCGAAGTTATCATCCTGGAGACGGAATGGACACAGCAATTGACCCATCTAATGGGAATAAATGTTACGGATTTGTTTATAACGGAGGGACCTTATTTGCTAGTAATGACAATGGATTAACTTTGTCAGCAGCAGTTTCTAGTCCAACTGGACAAACCGGAGACTGGGTAACGCCACTTCGATCCAATTCAGTAGGAGAAATTTTTGCAGGATACTCGCAATTATTCAAATTAAACTTTGGAGCTTGGTCACAACAAAATACAGCAACACTAGGGGCGGGGACGATTCAAAATATTACTGTTGACCCAAGTAATGATGATATTATGTATATTTCTAAAGGCACGTCGTTGTTAAAAAGCACGAATCGGGGAGTGGCCTTTACGACAGTTTATAACGCCTCATCAAACATTACATCAATTGCGGTTAATTATTCGAATAGTAATATTGTTTATATAACTACATCAGGAACTTCTGGAAAAGCGTGGTCTTCGACAAATGGCGGAACCACCTTTGCTGAAATCGCACCAGGATTACCCGCTATTGCGAAGAATATTATTATTCATCAAGGAAGAAATTCTATCAATCCTCTTTATGTAGGCACTAGTTTAGGGGTTTATTATAAAGACGATACAATGTCTACATGGGAGACTTTTGACACCAACCTTCCGAATGTTTCTGTTACCGATTTAGAAATCAATTTAGACGATTCAAAATTAATCGCAGGAACTTATGGAAGAGGCGTTTGGCAATGCAGTATTCCATACGAAATCCCTGCCATTGATATCAAATTAGCAAGTGTCGAAAGTCCAATATCTACTATTAGTTGTGGAGGAAGTTTTGCACCTCAAATTACAGTAAAAAACAATGGATCAAACGCCATTTCAACTGTAACTATTAACTATAACTATGACGGAACGCCTCAAACGTTTACATGGGATGGAACTATTGCTCCTTCTGGAACTCAAAGTATTAATCTACCTTCTTTTACCGTAAATACCATTGGGGCTTACAAACTTAGCATAAACACGACCACCACAAATGATGCATTTGCAGACAACAACCTCGGATCGGTTCCGTTTTATGTAAATAACGCTGGAACAGTTGGGATAACAAACACTTTTGAAACACCAGCCTCCAGCTTGTTGACCTACAATGACGAAGCGATTGTAAGTCAATGGCAAAGAGGCATTAGAGCTGCTGGGACTTTAGCTTCGGGCTCTGGAAATGTGTATACAACGTCACTTTCAGGAAATTATCCAGACGAAACGAAATCGTATCTCGTGTCTCAATGTTATGATTTAACTCAAACTACCAATCCTGTAATTCGTTTCAAAATGGCATTCGATTTAGAAGTAAATTGGGATGTGGTTTATGTTCAATATACCACTGATTTTGGCCAATCATGGACCGTTCTTGGGAGCGTGGGCCCCAATTGGTATAACAGCAACAGAACTCCTGAAACAGCAGGAGACGATTGTTATAATTGCCCCGGAGCGCAATGGAGCGGAACAGATTTTGTTTTAAAAGAATATAATTATCCTTTAAATGCATTAACAGGATTTTCAAATGTCATTTTCAGAATCGTTTTTCAATCCGATCAAGCTGTAACCCAATTAGGAGTTGTTATTGATGATTTTGTGATCGACGGAATATTGTCAACTCAACAAATGGAAATTAATTCTATTGCAATTTATCCAAATCCTTCCAAAGGGATTTTCAATATTGAAATGGGATCCATTCTACCAAAAACAATTGAAGTGTTTGATTTGACAGGCAAAATTGTTTATTCTAAAAAAGATTTTTCTAACAATTCAGATCTGATCACGTTGAATTTATCAGCGATTTCAAACGGAATTTATTTCGTGAAAATTGCCGCCGAAAACCAAAGTGTTACCAAGCGAATCCTGAAAAATTAATTTAAACAATTTCAAAAAAGCCCGTTAAAAAGTATTTTGACGGGCTTTTTTTATGAATAAAATAAAATAAACACACATTAACAATAAGTTTGATTAAATTATCAATATTTTTGTTTTCAAATCGCATTAACTTAAATTTTATAAAATGATATTAAATAAAAAAGCACTAGTAATCGCTTCCTTAATCATAGGAATTAACACGAGTCAAGCTCAAACAGCAAACACCACAAATGAACCTGGAATTAATGTTGGGTTTATGGATAAGTCGGTAAAACCAAATGATGATTTTTTTCAATTTGTAAACGGAAAATGGCTCCTAAAAACCGAAATCCCTAACGATAGAAGCCGCTGGGGAAGTTTTGACGAATTAAGAAAAAAGACCGATATCGATGCGATGGCTATATTAAAAGCAGCCTCCAAAAATTCCAAATACAATTCAAATACAGACCAAGGAAAAGCAGTTGGTTTGTTTAAATCCATATTAGACACCGTTGGAAGAAACAAATCGGGAATTGCGCCTTTGAAACCGTATTTAGCCAAAATTAATGCGATTAAAAACATCGCAGATTTGCAAAAATTAATGATGGAAATGGAACCAATCGGAGGAATCGGATTCTTCGGATTTGGAGTTGGCGCCGATCAATCAGACAGCAATAAAAATGTGGTTTATCTCGGCCCTGGACGATTAGGTTTGCCAGACAGAGATTATTACGTTTCAGACGAAAAAGATTCAAAAGAAAAAAGAGAAAAATATGTTATTCACATTGCTAAAATGCTTCAGTATTTAGGAGATTCTAAAGCTACGGCTGCTGCAAATGCTAATAAAATTCTTGCATTCGAAACCGCAATGTCGCAACCAAGATTTGACCGAGTGGAAGCCAGAGACGATCGAAAATCATACAATCCAATGTCAATTGCCGAATTGCAAAAAACAGTTCCAGCGATTAAATGGGATGCTTTTATGAAAACCGTTGGATACAAAAATATTGACAATGTAGTTGTTTCGCAACCAAAATACATGGCGGCATTACAAGTTATTTTTGCCAAAAACAATGTTGAAGATTGGAAAAATTACATGCGTTGGAGTTTGTTAAATGGTTCTACGGCTTCATTAACTACAGCTATTGAAACTACAAATTGGGAATTTTATAGCAAAACTTTAGGTGGAGCAAAAAAACAAAAACCAAGAGATGAAAGAGCTTTACAAACAGTTAATGGAAATGTTGGCGAAGCTTTAGGAAAATTATATGTAGAAGAAAAATTTCCAGCAGAAGCCAAAGCCAAAGCAGCAAATATGATCAAAAATGTGATTAGAGCCTATGAAAATAGAATCAATAATTTGACATGGATGAGCGCTGAAACCAAGGTGAAAGCAGTAGAAAAATTAAATAAATTGACCATCAAAATTGGTTATCCTGACAAATGGAAAGACTATTCTGCATTGGTAATTAAGAGTCCTGAAGAAGGGGGGTCGTATTTTCAAAACGACATTAACTTATCGAAATGGCAAAATCAAGAAGGAATTGATAATTTAACCAAACCAGTTGATAAAACAGAATGGGGAATGGCGCCACAAACCGTAAACGCCTATTATAATCCATCGTATAACGAAATTGTTTTTCCAGCGGCTATTTTGCAACCACCATTTTACAATTACCAAGCGGATGAAGCTGTAAATTATGGCGGAATTGGTGCCGTAATTGGACATGAAATCTCTCATGGTTTTGATGATTCTGGAGCAAGATATAACGCCGATGGAAATCTAGTAGACTGGTGGACCGCGGATGATTTAACCCAATTTTCAGCTTTAACGGGGGCTTTGGCCGATCAATACAGCGCGTTGGAACCATTGCCAGGAACACATGTAGACGGAAAATTTACACTTGGAGAAAACATTGGCGATTTAGGCGGTGTGAATGCAGCTTATGACGGTTTGCAATTGTATTTAAAAGAAAATCCAAATCCAGGTTTAATTGACGGATTTACTCCAGAACAACGATTCTTTATTTCTTGGTCGACGGTTTGGCGTTCAAAAATGCGCGATGAAGCTTTAAAAAACCAAGTAAAAACCGACCCGCATTCTCCAGGAATGTATCGTGCTTATGTTCCGTTGCAAAACGTTGATGCCTTTTACGATGCTTTCGGAATTCAAAAAGGCGATGGAATGTTTATTGCATCAGATAAACGAGTTAAAATCTGGTAATAACCAATTTTATATTAATTTAAAAATCTCATTTTGTATTTCAAAATGGGATTTTTTTATGTGCTTTTCGATTTTTGAAAGGATCTATTTACCAAATAAAGTCCAAATAGGGTAATAATTCCACCTATCCCAATTGCTACTGATAAAGGCTCCCCAAAAATATAAGCTCCTAAAAGAACCGCAATTATTGGATTGATATAAGCATAAATACTATTGATTTCGGCAGGTAAATGTTGCAAAGCATAAATATAAGCTATGAAGGTTAGCACCGATCCAAATATTACTAAATAACCTATTGAAACCCAAGAAATAGCCGGAATAGCGCTTAAGCTAACCGCCGATCCTGTAGCACCCAAATAAGCAAAAAGAAAAATACTTGAAATAAACATCTGAATTCCCAAACTAAAATATGGATTAAAACTTGCCGCTTTTTTCTTGGTATAT
Source organism: uncultured Bacteroidota bacterium (assembly GCA_903839195.1). Taxonomy (GTDB): domain Bacteria; phylum Bacteroidota; class Bacteroidia; order Flavobacteriales; family Flavobacteriaceae; genus Flavobacterium. The sequence continues at coordinate 10,644 of CAIMBK010000117.1, forward strand.
AATGTTGCAAACGCCCAAGTTAATGTAGAAATAACGGAAATAATAATCCCAAATCGGAAATCAAAATTCAAGAAATCACTTAAATGTTCGTAGAAAATCACACAAACGCCAGCAAAACCAACAACCAATCCTACAATAGCCAATTTTACTAATTTTTCTCCTCTAAACAGACTAATTATTACAACCCAAAGAGGAACCAAAGCACCTATAATTGCTCCCAAACCACTACTGATATATTTAACTCCCCAAGTGCTTAATCCGTTACTTAAAACAAAATTCAAAATACTCAAAATGAAAATGGTTTTCCATTGTTTGCCTTTTGGCCAAGGGGTTTTCCTAAATAAAAAATAAGACAAATATAATACCGATCCTAAAAATTGTCGAATAGCCGCAAGTTGTAAAGCCGGCATGTATTTCACACCTTCTTTCGAGGCAATCCAAGTGGTGCCCCAAAAAAAGCTAATCCAGCAAAGTGCTAAAATTGGCAATCCAACCGAGGTGATTTTCGAATGTATTTTAGATTTTAATTTTTGTATCAATTATAAACTTTCTTTTATGAAATGGTATTTCAAAACATTTTCCAATAGATCGGAAACTATGGTTTTGCCGATTGTGGGCTTTGAATGAGTAAAGATAGGAGGTTCTAAATTAAATTCTTTTGCTTTTTTGGTGTAATATTCTTCCCGAGTTGGATGAAAAGGCGCTACGGCATTTAGGGTTTCGTTCCAAAAATTGCTTTTAAAAACTTTCAAAATAATCCCAATACAATCGTCTTGATGAATCAAATTTATTGGAGCATTTGGGTTTTCAAGATTATTTCGACCCGCCAAAAAAGTGACTGGATGACGGTCTTTTCCAATTAATCCGCCAAACCGAATCACGGTAGTTTTAAAAGTTATATTTTCTTGTAAAAGTTTTTCAGATGCCAATAATTGCTTTCCGTTTTCGCCATCAGGAACGGGAATTGTGGTTTCAAAAACGGTTTTATTAGAATCGCCATAAACGGAAGTCGAACTAACAAAAAGCACTTTTTCAACGCTGGATTTTTCTATAAACGGAATTAAAACGGCAATTTTTTCAACAAAATTATCCGCTAAATTTCCTCTTAATTTTGGAGGAATATTAATTATTAATACCGAGGATTTTTTTAAAAACGAAAGCACGTCGCCCTTAATAGTATTGCCTTCAATGAAAAGCAGAAAGGGTTCGACGCCTAAATTTTGTAATAAAGAAATTTTTTCGATAGATGTTGTTGACCCCGAAACCGAAAAGCCATTTTTTATCAAAGCTTCCGCCAATGGGATTCCCAACCATCCACAACCTAGAATGCTGATTTTTTGCATTTAATTTAACTCGAATTAGTTGGGTTTTAAAGTATCAATCGCGCGGTTCAAACTGTCTTTCACAATCATTTGATCAGAAGAAAACGCCTTTGTTTTTATTCGAACAACCGCCGAAGGATTGATTTTTTGTTTCAAAACAATTGCATCGGTTAAAACAAAAGGCATCGGCATCATCCAATTGGCTCTTTTTTGGGTTTTTAAAGCCGAATTCGTCAACAAATCAAAGGACGATTCAATCAAATTCATATCAAAAACCGCCGACGAATAAATGGAAAATTGCAATTCCAAAGGCTCATTATTGACTACATAATACGTCACAATTTTTTTTCCATTTGGTTTGTTTTTTTTGCCATTTTGCCCAATTTCTGTAGCGCCATTTGCAGTCAAATTGGTAATATTCATTTCGCTTGCCGCAAAAATATCATAACGATTGACATTTCTTGTAGGCGTTATTTTGATTTTAAAATACCTTGAATTCCCACCAATGCTATCTTTTATAAATTCAATAGTTGGTTTCGAAACGGCAATTTTTGGAGCATCAGCCATAAACGTATAATCGGAATGGTATTTACTATACAACGGATTTTTATTTAATGATGTCGCCGATTTTGGATTTTCTCCCAAATATTGTTTCGTCCATTCGTCCAAATTAGTGTCATAAGTAGCCCATTTGGCTTCATCGGCATCAGCATCATAAACATAAAGCAAACTATTGGGTTTGGCCTTTCCAATTTCATATCCCGATTGGATTTGTGCATAAACAAAAAAGGCAATCGAAGCCATAAAAAATAATAAAGCCCAATTTCTTTTTCTTGGAAACATCCCAAAAACGGGCAATAACATTCCAAACACTAAAACCGTCAAAACCGAACTTCCCACCAGAATTTTTAATCCTAATCCTATCGGAAGAGTTAGTATTAATGGAAAAAATAGTAACAACGCGGGAATACTTAGAAACAAATTCAATACTGGATCGGATTTTTGAGTCAGAACAAAATAGCCCAACATCAACAAACAACTTAAAACGGGAATACTAAAAAATCCAGCGCCAGGCAAATAGGAAGCAACCGCAAAATTGATAATTACCCATAAAAATAATGGCGCAATAGAAAGATTCACAATTCGCGCATCGGGCTTGTATTTGGAATAAAAAGAAAAACAAACGGCCAAACTCAAACAAACAAACGCGCCAATATAGGCATGACCATTATAAGGAAATCCTTGCTGAATGTCGTTGTATTGCGGATAAATTAAAAGGAGTAATTTCCAGCCATAATACGACAATAACCCGCTCAGGATTAAGGAACCAAAGAAAGGGACAAAACCCGTAATTATCGTTCTTCCGTTTAAGAGGCGTTTACCAAATCCGATAAAAATAAAAAACAACAACAAAAAAGTGGCAACCCAAACCATCGGATAAACCCACGAAAAGGGATAACTCACAAACGAAAAAGGCAAACTTAAATAAACGTCATCTTCAGCAGAATCTAATTTTGTCAAATCGGCATTCGAAAAATAGCGCAATAACGGCATCAAATAACTTCCTTGATGTTCGATTGTATTTGGTGAAATATGTTCAAAATCATCTTGTGCCGTGTGGTAATTAAAATGATTGTCAATAAAAGCAAAATTAAACCCTTGAATTTTTCCTTGCTCCCGAAAAACCGTCAAATCGGTGTCGTTAGGCAACATTTTATAAATACTATACATCAAGGAATTTGATACAGGAAATGGCACTTGTGCTTCCGAAAATCCTTTGACCAAAGCCGAATTTCCTTGATTTACTTCCATCAACATATAACTCGGACCACCAGTTCCACGAGCTTCAAAGTTTAAAACCAGTCCAATTTCTTTCGCCCAATTATGCTGCGTTACAAAAAGCGCTGCGCCATTCAAACCCAATTCTTCTGCATCTGAAAACAAAATAATAATATCGTTTTTAGGCGTTTTTTTAGCATGTAAATAGGCACGAACGCCTTCTAATAAAGTCCCAACTCCCGAACCGGCATCGCTCGCGCCATGGGAATAGGAATGGGGCGCACTATCGTAATGAGTCAACAACAACAAGGCTTTCGAAGGATTGCTTCCCGAAATACGCGCCAAAATATTTTTCGATTTTACCAAATTTCCCTTTCCGGAAAAAGTAGTTCCTTCCTGAATTTCTGGATTTAAACCCAGTTTTTTTAATTCGGAAACTAAATAATTGGCTACTATTTCGTGATTTTTGGAACCGACAAAATGGGGTTGTGCCGCTATTTTTCGGATGTGCTTTAAGGCCCGTTCGGTCGAAAAATCATCGCGCGATTCAGGCGTTGAAACCCATTGTGGCATCGTAAAAAAATAATTCAACAAGAGAATTCCTGTTAGGAAAAGCGTGGCGAATAATGCGTAGTTTTTTTTCATTTGAGACGAATTTATGTTTATATATCTTTTTTAACCAACATCAAATAGTCATTTTCTAAAGCCAAATAACCTTGGTTATACAAGAAATAATAGGTGTTTCCGGTTTTGGTATTCAAAATATTGGTAAAATAGTCAAAGTCAAATCCCTTATTAAACATTTTTGATCGACTCGTTTTTGTTTTTCCATCCACATTCAGCTCGCACAAAATCCGATAATTTTTACGCAATTTGTTATTCACATTCCGCATAAAATTCGTGCTGTCCTTATTAATTTTGTTGTTATAGGCATTTCGACACCCATCGCTACAAAACTTTTTATCCTCGCGGCCCACAATTTTGTCGCCACATTCCAAACAAGATTTTGTCATCACTTTTTCTTTTTTTGGAGCAAAACGACAGTGTTTTTTTAGTAATCCTATTCCCGCTGTCCGCTACAATCCGCGCCTTCAGCGCGGGATTTTCACTCCCATCGGGGCTAATAAACAAATGTCTTTTGTCCCTATTATTTTTTGGCTTAAAACTTTTACAATCAATCAAATATAATAATTATTTTCCATTTACAAATGGTTACAAATAACTACAACCGAAAGTAAACAATTAGCAACCGAATAAATTTTGGAAGCCGCCACATCTTTGCAATGTCGAAATCAAACAAGTATCGGCAAAAACAATTTTATATAAACCAAATTAAATTTAAAAGCCATGAGTGCATTAAGAAACAAAGTTCAGTTAATTGGAAACGTAGGAAACGATCCAGAAATTAAATCCTTCGACGGAGGAAAAAAAGTAGCCAATTTTACCATCGCTACAAACGAAAGCTACAAAAATGAAAAGGGCGAAAAAGTAGAACAAACCGAATGGCACAAAGTTTCCGCTTGGGGAAAAACAGCCGAAATCATCGAAAAATTTGTAACCAAAGGAAAAGAAGTCGCCATCGAAGGCAAACTAACACACCGAAGTTATGAAGACAAAAACGGCGAAAAACGCTACACCACCGAAGTGGTAGCCAATGAAATCTTGTTGTTAGGGAAATAGTAGTAACTTCAATTGAGAAATAAGCCATGAATATTAAAGTTTTTAATATCAGATTAAATAAAGAATTTTGTCAAAACGACCAAGACATAATGAATACTTTTTTAGATTCGGTTATCGTTAATTTGACATCAACAAATTTCGTAACAACCGCCTCAACCGATTATTGGTCAGTTGTTGTTTTTTATAAGTCCAAAAAAGAAGTGGCACAATCAATCGACGAAAGCGAACTTTCGGCCAAAGAAAAAGAAATTTACAAAGCCTTAAAAATTTGGAGAAATGAATTAGCTCAAAAACTGGATTGGTCAGCGTTTAGAATTTGTCATAATTCGCATTTATTTGAAATTGTAAAGTCGAAGCCAAACAATTTAGAGGAGCTGAAAAACACAAAAAATTTTGGAGAAATTAGAACTCAAAAGTATGGCGATGATATTATGGCGTTGTTGAACTCTTTTTAAACAACATTTTTATGTTTTAGTCGCAGTTTTCAATTATTCTGAAAGCTGCGACTTTTTTTATTTCAATAAAACAGGCAATACATGCGCTATTTTTTCAAAGGAATAAAAATTATCGTGGACAATTTCAAAATCAATTTTTTCATATTCCCAAGTCGAATGATAAGGAATATGAAAGCCGCTTCCGCCAATGTTCAATATGGGCAAAACATCCGATTTAAGCGAATTCCCAATCATTAAAAAATCATTCGGTTTGCAATCCAATCGCCCCAACATTTTTTGATATTCCAATTCTGTTTTGTCGCTCATTACTTCAATATGATGAAAAAAAGCACCAATTCCGGATTCGTGTAGTTTTCTGTGTTGGTCTTTCAAATCGCCTTTGGTGGCAACAACCAATTTGTATTTTCCTTGTAATTCTTGTAAAACATTTTCTACGTCAGGCAATAATTCGACGGGTTTTTGTAACAAATCTTTTCCAATCGCCAGAATTTTTTCAATTCCTTTTCCCGAAATAGCATGATTGGTTAATTCCAAGGCGGTTTCAATCATTGATAACGTAAATGCCTTAATTCCAAACCCATATAAAGGCAAATTAGTAATTTGATGATTCAAAATCAATCCCAATATTTCTTGATTTGACGCATAATCTTGAAACAAAACACAAAAACGCGCCTGCGCTTCATCGAAATAAGGTTCGTTGTGCCACAAAGTATCATCGGCGTCGAAGGCAATAATTTTTGGGTTCATTTTTCTAATTTATGGTCTCGCCATTCGCAACGCCTTCTGCGTCTGGATTCACAAAAACCAGTTTCCCTTCTGCATTTGTTGCCATCAATATCATTCCTTCACTTTCAACACCACGAAGATTTCTGGGTGCCAAATTCACTAAAACGGTTACTTTTTTTCCAATGATTTCTTCTGGCGAAAAACTTTCTGCAATTCCAGAAACAATCGTGCGAATGTCTATTCCAGTATCGATTTTTAGCACCAATAATTTGTTGGCTTTTGGCATTTTTTCGGCCTCTAAAATTGTTCCAACTCGCAAATCCATTTTAGAAAAATCGTCATATTGAATGGTTTCTTTCTGAGGTTCTGTCATTTTGTTTTCGGCTGTATTTGCCATTTTTGTTGCTTCCAATTTGTCAATTTGTTTTTGAATTTCTTCGTCTTCAATTTTAGAAAACAACAATTCGGCTTCCCCAATTTGGTGCCCAATCGGAATTAATTCAGAAGTTTCTGAAACGGTTTTCCAATCTATTTTGGTTTCTATTTTTAATATTTTCGAAAGTTTTGTAGCAGTAAAAGGCAGGAAAGGCTCGCAAAGCGAACTTAAAGCAGCGGCAATTTGCAACGCAACATACATTTGAGTTTGCACACGTTCGGGATTATCTTTTATTACTTTCCAAGGTTCTTCATCGGCCAAATATTTATTTCCCAAACGGGCCACATTCATCAATTCGCCCAAAGCTTCTCTAAATCGATACCGTTCAATCGAACTCGAAATTACCGATGGATAGGCTTTTAATTCGGTTAATGTTGCTTCATCAACATCTGAAAAAGCATTTGGATTTGGAATAATTCCTTCGTAATATTTATTGGTTAAAACCACCACGCGGTTAATAAAATTTCCAAAAATCGCGACTAATTCGTTGTTATTTCTCGCCTGAAAATCTTTCCAAGTAAAATCATTATCCTTGGTTTCTGGCGCATTCGAAGTTAACGCATATCGTAAAACATCTTGTTGATTTGGAAATTCTTCTAAATATTCATGCAGCCAAACGGCCCAATTTTTTGAGGTCGAAAGTTTATTTCCTTCTAGATTTAAAAACTCATTTGCCGGAACATTATCAGGTAAAATATAGCTTCCTTCGGCTTTCAACATGGCCGGAAATATGACACAATGAAAAACGATATTGTCCTTCCCGATGAAATGAACCAATTTTGTGTCGGCACTTTTCCAATAGGGTTCCCAATCTTTTCCTTCGCGCAACGCCCATTCTTTGGAAGATGAAATATAGCCAATCGGTGCGTCAAACCAAACATATAATTTTTTCCCTTCCGCTCCAGAAACCGGAACATCAATTCCCCAATCTAAATCTCGGGTAACTGCGCGAGGCTCTAATCCGCCATCAATCCAAGATTTTACTTGTCCGTAAACATTTGGTTTCCAATCGTTTTTGTGACCGACTAAAATCCATTCTTTCAAAAATTCATCATATTGATTTAAAGGCAAAAACCAGTGTTTTGTTGCTTTCAAAATGGGAGTTTCTCCCGTAATTGTCGATTTTGGATTGATTAAATCGGTTGCGTTTAAAGTTGAACCACATTTTTCACATTGATCGCCATAAGCTTCTTCGTTGCTGCATTTTGGACAGGTTCCAACAACAAATCGGTCGGCCAAAAACTGGTTTGCTTTGGCATCATATAATTGTTCGGTTACTTCTTCAACGAATTTACCATCGTCATATAATTTTTTAAAAAACGCCGAAGCAGTTTCATGATGAATTTTTGCCGATGTTCTCGAATAATTATCGAACGAAATCCCAAAATCAATAAACGATTTCCGAATGATTTTGTCATATTTATCAATTATTTCCTGGGGAGAAACACCTTCTTTTTTGGCCTTCATCGATATCGCAACACCGTGTTCGTCGCTTCCGCAAACAAATAAAACATCTTTCCCCTGAAGTCGCAAATAGCGAGAATAAATATCAGACGGAACATAAACCCCCGCCAAATGGCCAATATGAATTGGGCCGTTCGTATAAGGCAAAGCCGCCGTAATGGTAAATCTCTTCGGATTTTGTAACATAATTGAATTTTAGAATACAGAAACAAATTCCGTATGAATGCAAAAATAAGGAATCCTTTTGAGAGTTTTATTTTTTTTATTGGAAGCTTAATCCCGCTCTACACTATATCCACGCAAAAAAGCGTGGGATGCCGTTCCGATCAGGGCTATAAAAACACTCGAATTATTTTATGACAAAACATAAAAAAGCCTCTCAATTTCTTGAGAGGCCCTTGGCTTGTAGTTTCAGTAAAGTAGATTTGGCAGATAATTTTTTAATCCCGTCCGTTTGGCTTATATTCTTTTTTATGGCATTGATTATTTATATTAAAAAGTATTTTGATTACATCTTCATTACAAAATTCCTAAATTTATTTTTACTTTCTTTTAATCTATGTTAAAAAAGGATTTCCGATTATCGGCAATAAATCCGAGCAAAAGCAAATATTTTTTTAACTACACAAAAATCCACCTATTAATTTTCTTTTCTTTTAAGCTAGATTAAAAAGTAATTTTCCAAACTAGATTTTTAAGAATTATTAAATTATTGTTTTTCGATTTCTCATTTGAAATATTTCTATTTATTTTGCCGCAACTTATGTCATTCGCTTTAACTTTTATACATTTGTTTGATTAGGATTAAAACACGAAATGAAAAATACTAAAACAGCACTTTTATTAATACTCTTTTTGACGTTTCATTCTCAAGCACAAAAAATAATGATAACACCACCCTATTTACAAAAAGGCGACACGATTGCTATTGTTGCCACCGCTAGAAAAAATATTGCCGATAATTTGAAACCTGCAATTGCATTAGCAAAAAGCTGGGGATTGGAAGTAGTAATCGGAAAATCAATTGGCTTAGACGACCACCAACTTGCTGGAACCGACGAACAGCGTGCCGCTGATTTTCAAACCATGATTGACAATCCCAACATTAAAGCGATTTGGTGCGTTCGAGGAGGTTATGGAACCGCTAGAATGTTGGATTTAGTGGATTTTTCTAAATTCAAAGAAAGTCCAAAATGGGTAATTGGATTTAGTGATGTGACGGTTTTACACAGTCATTTGAATACGCTTGGAATTGCTTCCATTCACGGAATTATGCCTGTAAATGTTGAAAAAGCCTCAACAGAAGTAGAAGAAACTTTACGAAAATCACTTTTTGGCGAAACCTTAGAATATAAGGTTTCTTGTGAAAACGAAAACAAATTGGGAGTTGCCGAAGGCGAATTAGTAGGAGGAAATTTATCCATTTTATACAGTTTGATGGGGTCGGAATCGCAAGTGAATTGCAAAGGAAAAATTCTTTTTCTAGAAGATTTAGACGAATATTTATACCATATCGACCGAATGATGTTGAGTTTGAAACGCTGCGGATGCTTTGAAGGATTAAATGGATTGGTCGTTGGAAGCTTCATCAAAATGCACGATAATGAAATTCCTTGGGGAAAAACCGCGCATCAAATTATCTTGGATGTGACCAAAAAATACAATTTTCCAATAGTTTTTAACTTCCCAGCGGGTCATATTCACGATAATAATACTTTGATTTTCGGCAAAAAAGTTTCATTAAATAGTAATGACAAAGAGACAATTTTGAAGTTTGAGTAATAAAATTATATATAAACGCCAACCAAAAACAAAAAATAATGGCCGATCACAATGAATTAGGAACCTTAGGCGAAGAATTAGCCGTTGAATTTCTGGAGAAAAATGGCTATAAAATTCTCGAAACGAATTGGACTTTCCAAAAAGCGGAAGTGGATATTATCGCTACAAAAGATTCTGTTTTGGCGGTTATTGAAGTAAAAACGCGTTCGAGTATTGAATTTGGATTGCCACAAGATTTCGTTAAACCAAAGAAAATCCAATTATTAGTAAAAGCAATAAACGAATATGTAATTTCGAACGATTTAGATCTTGAAGTGCGCTTCGATATTATCGCCATTCAAAAAGAAAACAAGGGCTTTCTTATTGAACATATTGAAGATGCGTTTTATTATTTTTAGTTAAATCATTTCGATAAATTCCAACGCCTTTCGAATCGATTTTACGTTGTCGAAGGTCAATAATAATCGCAATCCGTTTGGCGTTTGTTTTTCCTTCATTTTACACAAATTACTTCTGTTTTGAACAAATCGCAACACTTGATTGAACCGTTCCGATTGGTAATATTCGCTTTGTTGATCGGAAACAAAATAGCAAATCATTTTCCCTTGTTTTAAAACTAATTTTTCAATTCCTAAATGCGTTGCAATCCATTTTACTCGAATGCTGTTTAACAAAGCAACGGCTTGTTTTGGTAATGGACCAAAACGGTCAACCAGTTTATTTTCATAGGCCAAAAGCGCTTTTTCAGACTTAATTGCGCTTAATTCGTTGTATAAATTCAGTCGTTCGGAAACCGTATTAATATATTCGTCGGGAAATAATAATTCGAAATCGCTGTCAATTTGAATGTCTTTTACATAGTCTTTTTCGGCCCCTTTTTCATCCTCGGCGTACAATTCTTTGAATTCATTTTCTTTCAATTCTTCGATGGCTTCGTTCATTATTTTTTGATACGTATCAAAGCCAATTTCATTGATAAAACCGCTTTGTTCGCCACCCAATAAATCGCCAGCGCCACGAATTTCTAAATCTTTCATCGCAATATTGAAGCCACTTCCTAATTCTGAAAATTGTTCCAATGCCTGAATACGTTTTCGCGCATCATCGGTCATCGCGGAATAGGGCGGACATATAAAATAACAAAACGCTTTTTTGTTGCTTCTACCCACGCGCCCCCGCATTTGATGCAAATCAGACAAACCAAAATTATTGGCATTATTGATAAAAATCGTATTGGCATTTGGCACATCCAACCCGCTTTCGATGATGGTTGTAGCTACCAAAACATCAAATTCGCCATTCATAAAAGCGAGCATTAAATCTTCTAATTTTTTTCCTTCCATTTGGCCATGGCCAATTCCAACTCGGGCATTTGGAACCAAACGTTGAATCATTCCGGCAACTTCTTTGATGTTTTCGATGCGATTATTTATAAAAAACACTTGTCCATTTCGCTGAATTTCATATGAAATAGCATCTCGAACCATTTCTTCGCTAAAACCAACCACATGTGTTTCAATCGGATATCGGTTGGGCGGCGGAGTGGTAATTACCGACAAATCTCGCGCGGCCATTAATGAAAACTGCAAGGTTCTCGGAATTGGCGTGGCGGTCAATGTAAGGGTATCAACATTGGCTGCAATAGTTTTTAATTTGTCTTTTACATTGACACCAAATTTCTGTTCTTCGTCCACGATTAACAAACCTAAATCTTTAAAAACAACATTCTTATTCACTAATTGATGCGTTCCAATTAGAATATCTAATTTTCCATCGGCCAAATCTTTTAAAGTTTCTGTTTTTTGTTTTGCGGTTCGAAAGCGATTTAAATAACCAATTGAAACGGGCATTTCTTTCAATCGTTCGGTAAATGTTCGATAATGTTGGTAGGCCAAAATAGTAGTTGGAACCAAAACCGCTACTTGTTTTCCATTGTCAACGGCCTTAAATGCGGCACGAATAGCGACTTCTGTTTTTCCAAATCCGACATCGCCACAAACCAATCGGTCCATTGGTCGCGGACTTTCCATGTCGGTTTTTACTTCTTGCGTGGATTTTGTTTGGTCGGGCGTATCTTCATATATAAAGGAACTTTCTAATTCCAATTGCAAATAACTATCGGGTTTGAATTGAAAACCTTTTTCTAATCGTCGTTTGGCATACAATTGAATTAAATTGAACGCAATATGTTTGACGCGCGCTTTGGTTTTTTGTTTTAAAACTTTCCAGGCATTCGATCCTAATTTGTAAATTTTTGGAGGCGTTCCGTCTTTTCCGTTGAATTTCGATATTTTGTGAAGCGAATGAATACTTACATATACAATATCATTATCCGCATAAACCAATTTTATAGCTTCTTGCGTTTTTCCTTCGACCTGAATTTTTTGCAACCCACCAAAACGGCCAATCCCGTGATCAATATGCGTAACATAATCGCCAACAGATAAAGTGGTTAATTCTTTGAGCGTGATAGTTTGCTTTTTAGAATAACCATTTTTGATGCTAAATTTATGGTATCGTTCAAAAATTTGATGGTCGGTGTAGCAAGCAATTTGCAATTCCTCATCAATAAATCCTTGAAATAATGGCAAAACAATCGTGTCATATTGTTTCCGAATACTTTCATGATTGGCTTCATCGAGTGATTGAAAAATATCATGAAAACGTTTCGCCTGAGCGTCATTTGAACAAAAAAGATAGTTTTTTATGCCATTAAAATGATTATCGCTAAGGTTGTTCAACAACAAATCAAATTGTTTGTTGAACGAAGGTTGAGGTTGAACATGGAATTCTATAGTTTCCGATGGTTTGAAAATTGAATTTTTGTGCAATTCGACCACTTTAAAAACAGTTGCTTTTTTAACAAAAGTAGTTTTGTTTACAAATAATTTTTCAGGTGAAAGATGCTTAATTGTTGCATTTAGGTTTTGGTACTTTTCGGTCGCTTTTTGATACAATTTGTCTAATTTTGACACCAAATCGTCTGAATTTTGAACAAAAAGTACTGTTTTTTCAGAAATGTAGTTTAAAAAACTTTCTCGATTTTCTTGAAAAAATTGATTTTCAACGTTGGGAATAATTGTAATTTTTCGTTGGGTTTCAATCGATAATTGCGTTTCTACATCAAAACTTCGGATGCTGCTTACTTCGTTGCCAAAAAATTCAATTCGATACGGGTTTTCATTTGAAAAGGAAAAAACATCAACAATGCCGCCCCGAACCGAAAATTCGCCAGGTTCTGTAATAAAATCGACCCTTTTGAATTCGTATTCGAACAGCACTTCGTTAATAAATTCAATAGAAATCTTATCGTCAACCGCTACTTTTAGGGTGTTTTTTTCTAACTCTTTTTTGGTGACAACCATCTCAAAAAGCGCTTCGGGATAGGTGACAATAACGGCGGGTTTTTTGCGGTAATTAATCCGATTTAGCACTTCGGCACGTAAAAGCACATTGGCATTGTCGGTATCTTCAATTTGATAAGGCAAACGATACGAACTCGGGTAAAACAAGACGTCTTTTTCGCCAATTAGTTGCTCGAGGTCGTTCAAATAATAGGCGGCTTCTTCTTTATCTTGTAAAATAATCAAAAATGGGAATTCTTTTTTATCAAAAAGGGCTTTAATAACAAACGACAAAGCCGAACCAATTAATCCTTTAATCTGAATTTTGGCTTCATTTTCATCTAGAATAGCGGCAATTTTATTGACTTTTGGCGTCTTTTCATATTTACCGAACAGGTTTAATTTGCTCAATTTTTTGGAAAATTTTTAGTGTTTTGATTGCTTGGAATGGCTCTTGTGGTGTCCAACATTTTAATCATGTCTGTTTCACCTTCTTCTCTTGGAATGGTGTTTTTTCGGACGATTTCGCCCAATTGTGTTTGAATAGAACGAATTTGAATGTTAATTTCTTGAATTAAGCCAACAACTTTATTGGCTGGAATATTTTGCAAATTGATAAACAAATCAAGGGCATTTATTTTGGTAATTAGCACTGAAATCCGGCTTTTAACTTCAGGTTTGTTGTAAGCGATTGGGATATTATTGTTCAAATCGATGGCTTTTTTGGACAATATTTTTGCTTTTTGTTGAAAGGCGCCAATCGTACTTTTAGGTTTTTGAGCCAATTCGCCCATTAGAATTCGCCATTCGGACCAAATAGTTAACACTCCTTGCGCCGCTGGATTAATGGGCTGTGTGTTAAAATTCCATTTTGAATTTATAGTATTGAATACAACAGTTTTCTTTTGTGTGTCTTTTAGGTTTTCGTTTTGGCGCACTTGTTTGTCTTCTTTACAAGAAAATAGAATAAGCGCTGCGAATAATAGGCAATAAAAAGAATTTTTCATTTGGTTATATTTTGAATACAAAGTTACAAATGTAAATTAAGAAATAAGAATCAAAAACGATTCGGGATAAAATGATTTCTAATTTTCAAATTTGGTATCTTTACTCACATAAAAACAAACAAAATGAGCGGTAAAATTTTAATCATAGGAGCTTGTGGACAAATAGGAACGGAATTAACGCAACGACTTCGTGCCATTCACGGCACCGAAAATGTTATTGCGTCCGACATTCGAAAATTAAATGTTGATGTTGTGAATTCAGGCCCTTTTGAAGTTGTTAACGCTTTGGATTATAATCAAATTCAGCATTTGATTGAAGTTCATCACATTGAAACCGTTTATTTGATGGCGGCTTTATTATCGGCTACGGCAGAAAAAAACCCAGCATTTGCTTGGGATTTGAATATGAATTCGCTTTTTCATGTTTTGAATTTAGCCAAAGCTAAAAAGATTAAAAAAATATTTTGGCCTTCAAGTATTGCGGTATTTGGACCAACAACACCAAAAGAAAATACGCCTCAATATACTATTATGGAGCCCTCAACGGTTTATGGCATTAGCAAGCAATCGGGCGAAAGATGGTGCGAATATTATCATTCTGTTTACGGCGTCGATGTTCGAAGCGTCCGATATCCTGGGCTGATTAGTTGGTCGTCGCCTCCTGGTGGCGGAACAACGGATTATGCAGTTGATATTTTTCACAAAGCCCTTTCGGAAAATAAATACGAATGTTTTTTATCGGAAAACACCAAAATGCCCATGATGTATATGGACGATGCGATTCGTGCCACGATTGAAATCATGGACGCGCCTCCCGAAAACATTAAAATTCGATCGGCTTATAATTTGGCCGCGATGAGTTTTACCCCTAAGGAAATTGCATTTGAAATTCAAAAACACCTTCCGGATTTTTCGATTACTTATGCGCCCGACTTTCGTCAGAAAATTGCCGATAGTTGGCCAGCGAGTGTTGATGATAGTTTTGCGCGAAAGGATTGGAATTGGCAACAAAAATACGACTTAGCCAATATGACTTTAGAAATGTTGCAAATGCTCCAAAAACACTAAGCGGATTAATAGTTAATTAGTATTTTTAAGTTTTAGAATTTCGTCTGTTTCTATTTGATCTTTTATTTTTACTACTTCCGATGTTTTGTCGTTTGGAATGGTCATGGATAATACATAATGAGCAATTTTCCATTTTCCCGATTTTTTTATTAAAACGCCTGAACCCCTGCAAATTTTCATTTGAGTGTCCAAAAGTTCGTCAAACCAAGCTGTTTTTTGGTCTTTTGAAAGATAAATACTTCTTTGTAAGGAATTGAAATTCCATGCTTTTCCTTTATCGAAATAGGGTTTTGAAAAAGTTCTAAACGCCTCGTTTTGCCAGTTTTCGGTTGCATCGGTTCCGATGAAAACGCCTGTTTCGGTCATTAAATCAAAATACGCATCAAATTTTGCGTTTCCTGCCGCATCGTGCCAAGAATCTAGCGTTTTATTGATTTTTTGTTTGTTTTCCATTGTTTTTTCCAAGGAATTACAAGAAGAAAAGGCGACAATAATGGTTGCGAAAAGCAATTTTTTTTTCATTTTATTTCGAATTAAAAGGAATTTAGATTTTTTTGTTTGGATAAAAATAACTCTTTTTTGTAAATGAATATCGAATAGGCTTTTAATTAAAATACAAATAAGCGATTTGAAATATTAGAATTTTACAAAATTAATGCGTGAAATATCAAAAACCAAAAATCTAAAAATCGAACTTTAAAATAGATTTAAAAAAGACTATAATAAAGTAACATTTGTCAATTTATTTGTATTGATTTAAGATTAACTTTTAGTATAATTTTGACTAGAATAATTCGTCAATTTTCACTCCTGATATAATTCGTCAAATAATTTTACTTTATAAATCGCTTTAAAACAATTAATTAAAGCTGTTTTTTTATCAAAAGAACAAAAAAACACGTTTTTCCATTTTTTAAGATATCTTAAATTATAAAAAACAAATTGAATCTATATTTGCAACATACGATAAGAAATGTTGTAATAAAATAAAACCACTTTTTGCATCGTATCTATTTTAAATGCAACTAATTAATGATTTATGAATTCGAAACAAAATGTATAATAATAGATTAATTTGATAATCTAATTTTAACAACTAAACGCCGTGTCAAATACGCAATATGTACTTTTCGATTTAATTCTATTTACACTTTATTTAATTGTGATATTAATGACGCTTTATGTTGCAATTAATACCAAAATTAAATTTACCCGGTTTTGGCTTAATTCAAACACTACTTCTAAAAGCGTAAATACTGTGTTGCCAAAAGATTTGATTTTGCAAGAAATTCACCACCGAATAAAAAACAATTTGCAAATAATTATCAGTTTAATGAACATTGAATTGGAAGAGGGACAATCGATAAACATCGAAGAATTTGTCAAAAAAAGTCAAACAAACATCGTTTCAATTGCCTTAATTCATAAAATATTATCCGAAACAAATGATTCCAACAGGATTGATTTTAAAACCTATTTGACCGAATTGACAAACAATATTAAAGCAATAATAACGATTTCGGGTGAAACACTTCTTTTTAAAATAGACACTAATAATATAGAATTAGAGACCAAAGCAGCTATAAATTTAGGGTTAATTGTGAATGAATTAATAATGAATTCCTACAAATATGCCTTTGACAATCAAGACGAAAAAATTATAACGATTTCGATTTATGAAAATAATGGACAATATGAGTTTCATTATTGTGACAATGGTAAAGGCTATATTGTTGAGAAAAAACCGAACACCATTGGAATGAACATTATCGACATGCTAATCAAACAATTGCGAGGGATTAGAATATCAAATCAAGACATAAGCACCCATTATAATTTTAATTTTCCAAACCATTTAAACTAATTCTATATGATAATCAAGCCTTATTCCATACTAATCGTTGAAGACGAATATTTAATTGCCAGAGACATCAAAAACATCCTCAACAAAGAAGGCTATTCCTATGTTATGATGGTCGATTCCGTAGATGAAGCTATCGAAATAATTAAGGAATGTAAACCATCGCTAGTTTTAATTGACATCAATTTGCGAAAAGAAAAAAACGGCATTTTTTTAGGAAAATGGCTTCTAGAAAAAGACCAAATTCCGTTTATATACATATCTTGTTTGACCGACGAATTTACCATAGGCAACGTAAACGCCACAAGACCGTATGCCTTTGTCGTAAAACCATTTAAGCCAATAGACCTAATAACGACCATCAATATTATCATCAATAATTATTCTTATAAACGAATTGACATTGTTAGAAATGGAATGCCAATAGACAATGAAGTGCCATTTATCCTCCGAAATGTGATACGATTTATTGACGATAACTTATCCAGAAAAATTGAAGTTATCGATTTAACCAATTTAACCAAATGGAAATCCCAATATTTTCAGCGAATATTTACAAAATATATGGGGATGAATCCGTACCAATATATTTTAAACAAAAAAATGGATCGGGCCAAACAAATATTATCCGAAACGGATGTTCCTATTCGAAATATTTCTTTCGAATTAGGCTTTCAGAGTCATAGTAATTTTTGCCTCAATTTTAAAAAAGTGATTGAAAAAACACCCAAAGAATATCGAGAATTCTGTAAAACCAAAAAATACACGCAGAGTATTAATAGTCAAACCAATAAATAATATCTAAAATCAATACGCCAAGTCTAAAACAAATACTAAATATATGGCCGCCATTATTACATTTGAAGAAAAATATAACACGAATAAATATCTAACGATACTATTTATTTTATTCGCAACAATTGGGGGAACAAATTCTGCAATCGGACAAGATACGGGGCCGCCATTTAACGACCCGCCACCCGATTTTACCCCAGCCAATTCGATTGATGGAAATTTATGGCTTTTAATAGTAATTGCGCTTTTGCTCGGATACTATTTTATAAAAAGAAATAACCATCAAGTTAATGAATAGATAACGTGTAGAAGTAATTCCATTTAAAATAAAATTATTTTGAAAAAAGTCAATCAATACCTCAACCATTTAATGCTTATCAAAAGCGTGTTTATTATTGTGATATTAATCAATAATAGTAGTCTTTTTGCCCAAGTAAAAAACGCATCTATAATATACGTTTCAGACAATAGTGTTTTTTATGTTGATAGTAATACTATCGATTTTAGCCTAACGGCCACTACCGCAACTTCTCGTACTGCGTCAAATTATGGAGCATTAATTATTAATTCTGCGGCCAATTGGAGCGGTGCCTCCGACAACCATTTTACAGATGGTTTTGTGAGAACCTTAAACAGTAGCAATTTTACTTTTCCGATAGGTCAATCAGGGACTTATGCGCCTGCAAAAATTAATTTTTCTACTTCAGGAACTGCCGATGCAGCCTATTTTAAAAATGCAGCAAGTAGTGTCGGAACAACAATGGACAATTCCGTAACTGCCATTTCAACTATAGAATATTGGAAAATAGCCAGCAGCAACTCGGCAACCATCTCTTTAACTTGGCGATCTGCTAGCGCAATATCAACTTTGACTAACACAACATTAACTGATTTGATTATTATTGGTTATAATGGCGCCAATTGGGTTCAAATTCCGTCAGCGGTAGATGCCACTAGTATTCTTGGGGTTACAAGTAGTTTGACAAGCGGTTCAATCACCAGCACGATTTCAATTATTCCTAATGCCTATCAAGCTTTTTCTTTAGGTTATAAAGGGGAAGCGTGCTCGCCAATTGTGGTTTCCTCGGGAATCACCAAAACGTGGAATGGAAGCTGGTCGCCATCGGCACCAACTTTATCGGATCCTGCCGTGATTACTTCTGCCTACAGCGGTAATTTGGCTTGTAATTCACTAATATTAAACGCTGATATTACTTTAGCGAATGGCCAACTTGTTGAAATTGTAAATGGTGCCACTGGAGATGGCAAAATAATTATGGCAAGTCAAGCAAGCGTGGTGCAACGCAATTCCGCTTCAACGGCTCCAAAAATACAATTAACCAAAATCACTAATTTAATGCGAAGGTTTGATTATGTGTTTCTAACTAGCCCGATTAATAGTGATGCCACATTTTATTCCAACTTAACTAGCAATCAATCGGTTGCTGTGAATGGATTGTTTGGAAGTCAGATTAATTCGGCGTTTTCAAATTTCAAAACCATTGACGCAACGGGGAACGTTCAAATTTTGGTAACGACTGTTCCTATTGGAAAAGGGCTGCGAGCCTTGGTTAGAAATCAAGCTCCTTTTTCTAATTCAAGTGTCAATAATTCCTGGGATACAGAAAAATATCCGATTAGTATAAAAATCGATGGAGTGGCCAATAACGGTGATGTTTCAGTTACTGTTCCTTCCAATAGTTGGGCATTTGTTGGAAACCCCTATCCATCTGCTATTGACGGAGCCAAATTGCTAAAAGCCGCCGGTAATAACGTGCGACAAACTATTTATTATTGGACTTTCAACACGCCCTACAGTTACCCGAGCGGAACGTATAGCCCTAATGATTGGGCCTCATGGACAATAGCGGGCGGGGTTAAAGTATGCGGTGTTTGTGCGACGCCTGACGGAAGCATCGCTTCCATGCAATCGGTTTATATTAAAGCATCGAATGCCACTCCAACAACATTCAGCATCACAAATTGCATGCGAAAAACCATCAACAACACTATGTTTTTTAAGACGCAACCCAAAGACCGGTTTTGGGTTAACATGATCGGCATCGATAACAACTCGTTTAGTCAAATATTATTGGCCTATTCTGAGGAAGCAACGGTTCTTGAAGATCCAGAATTAGACGGAGAAAGGTATTCTAACAACGGCACATTATTGTCGTCTTTAATAGGAGATAAAAAATATGCCATTCAAGCAAGACCAACATTTAGTCCAGAAGATGTGGTTCCACTTGCGGTTAATCAATTGAACAATCAAAATTGCACCATTAGTTTGGGTAATAAAGAAGGCGTTTTTAGCACGGATAATATTTCGATTTTTCTTCATGATATCCAACTTGGCGTTTATCATGACTTATCGCTTTCGGATTATACGTTTATACAATCTGAAGCATCAGATACTACCAGATTTGAAATTACGTATCAAAATCCAGCATTAAATAACGACACTTTTGGCACCAATAAATGCGTGGCTTTTGTCAACGGTGGTGAATTTAAAATACAAGCATCAAAAACCGTTAATGCTATTGCCATTTATGACATAACAGGAAGAAAAATTACCGAATATTTGCCTAATTCAAAAGTATATTCGCATTCCTTTTTTCATTCGATAGGCGTTTATTTTGCCAAAATTACATTTGATGACAAATCAATTGCTACTCAAAAAGTGGTTAATGGTACTAAATAGTTATTTTTTGGGATACAATTAATAATTTAACAATTACCTAACTTCAGTTTATTTTTTTATCTACATATTCGTTGATATTTAACAAGTTATAATTTATTTTATAAAAACAACTTGTTTCTATATAAAACGCTCTTTTTATCCTAGAATTAATAATAGCACAAAATGTCTTTAATTCAATTTTTTAAAACTAAGTTTTCTTTAAGTTCGGAAATGTTAGTGTTAATTGATGATTCTTTTGCGTATGAAGAACATGCCAAAGGCTCGATTTTTCTAGAACCTGATAATCTTTCAAAGAAGTTAATTTTCTTAGAAAAAGGATTGTACCGAACCTTTCATTTTATAGATAACAAGCAAGTGACCCATTATTTTTGGGATAAAGGGACTTTTAACTCTCCAATTGAAAGTATTTTTTATGACCAAAAAGCGCTATATGGTTGGGAAGCCATTGAAACTTGTCATGTTCGAAGCATTGAATATAAAAATTTTGAAAAAATACTAGTACAAAGCGAAGATTTAAATGCTTATTCAAGAGTTTATTTAGCAGATTTAATTTCAATATTACAAGATCGAATTTTAGGACTTCTATTTCGTACCGCCGAAGAGCGATACGCTCTTTTCCTTAAAGATTTTCCTAAAATTGCTCATCGTGTTCCGCTCGGGCATTTAGCCTCCTATTTAGGGATTACACAACAAACTTTAAGTGTAATTCGAGCAAAAAAATAGCTTTAACGAACAAACGTTAAAACTATAATTAAGTATCATTTTCTTTAAAATTATCGCTTTCCTCTCAGGACACTCAGTGTTTGTTGGGTCACGCCCAAATAGGACGCAATCATTCCAAGTGGCGCTCTATAAATGATGTTTGGGTGATTAATTGTCATGTGGTCATAGCGTTGCTGGGCGGATTGGAATTGCAACGCACTTAGTCGTTCCGAAAAAGTTCTTATAACTTCAACCAAGAAACCGGTTGTGAATTTATCCATTCCTGGAGTGTTTTCAATAATTCTACTAAACACATTATAATCAATGCTTCGGATGGTAGTTGGCTCTAATGTTTCCCAACCATAAGGGTCTAAACGATTGTAAAAAATACTGTCAATTGGCCCTACAAAAGAATTTTCATCAAAAAACTGTTGCGTGATGTTTTTGGTATCTTTAAAATAGAAAGTTCGCAAAAGTCCTTTTTCAATAAAAATTAATTTTTTTGAATTGTTTTGAGGTTCTAGAATAATTTTGTTTTTTGGGTATTCAATTCTTTCAAAAGCATCATCAATAAAATTTGTTTGAAAGGAGTCTAATTTGACTTGACTTGAAAAAAAAGCTGTAATATCCATAATAGTAGTAGGTTAGATTTTTAAATTTGGTTTTGGGTTATAATATTATTTTGGAAATAGTCGGTTATTTTTTGTTTATTAGACTTTTTACTAATTCTTTTAATTGGTTAATTTCAATTTCTTGTAAATCATTTTCTTTTTT
This sequence comes from uncultured Bacteroidota bacterium, assembly GCA_903839195.1. Classification (GTDB taxonomy): domain Bacteria; phylum Bacteroidota; class Bacteroidia; order Flavobacteriales; family Flavobacteriaceae; genus Flavobacterium. The sequence continues at coordinate 32,540 of CAIMBK010000117.1, forward strand.
AAGTTCTTGAATGGCTTTGGTTAAAATGGGAACTAATCCGCCATAGTTCACGCCAAGTATTTCGCCTTTCGACAAATCGCCTTCTTTTCCTGTCACCATTTCGGGCACAATCTCTTTCACTTCTTGCGCAATAAAACCTACCTGCGTTTCGTGTTTAACATCATTAATTAAAGTGTAATTTACAGGTCGTAATTTGGCGATTGTATTTAGTCCGTATTTGGTGTTTGTTATATTGGTTTTAATTCTTTTATCGGAATTGACGATAAAGGCTTTTCCGCGGAAATTGGCTCCAGTTCCTGCGCCACCAGTTGGGGCTCCGCCATAAATATCGGTTACGGCACTATTTCCTAATTGCATAGTATTTGAGGTTGAACCTGATGCCCCGTAACCAATGGCGGTGCAATTAAAAACAGCATATAACGCATCAGCACCTGATCCAATAGCGGTATTCTGGTAACCTTGGGTTGTTAACAAGGCATTATACCCAATTGCGGTATTGTCTGGGTTTAAGTAAAGTCCAGATAAGGAATTGGCGCCAATTGCGGTGTTTCTTATTGCTGTTGAGTTAGATAATAAACTCAGCGCATTTACCCCAAAAACCGTATTTGTAGCATAACTGTTTTTTCCAAGTCCAATGGTTAAGCCGTTAATTGTTGCGTCTCCGGTAGATGGATTGAAAGTAAATTTGGAACTCGATATTTTTAAAGGAAGATTTCCGGTAGTTGCTCCTGTAACCCAAGTTGGGTAACCCGTTACATTGTTGGAATTGTCATTTGTAATACTAGGACTAGTTGAAGTATTATTCGTCCAACTTGCAACACTTCCATTTGTGGTTAAAACTTGCCCAGTGGCGCCACCAACATTTGGATAAGTAATCGCCCCCGCAGTAATAGTTCCTGAAGTATTCACATTAGTCACAGCAGTATTACCCAATTGAATACTATTATTGGCTGTTGCTATAGCACCATAACCTATCGCAGTAGCGTTAATTAAATTAGAAGCAGAAAAACCTGTATTGGCACCTATTATTGTATTTTGATAACCCGCTACATTTGTAAAAGTTGATACACCTCCACTATTAAATCCTACCGCTGTATTGAATGTTCCGGTTGTATTTGCGCTTAATGCACCACCACCAATAGCTACATTTGCAGATCCACCAGTTGTTGGACTAAGAATGCTTCCAGTTCCTTCCGTAGCATTGAGCGAATTGTGCCCTATTCCAACATTAAAATTGCCATAACTATTAGTATTTAAACTATTAGTGCCTATGGCTATATTTTGTGTACCTGTAGTTGTTTTTTGTAACGCTCCAGAACCAAAAGCGTTATTGTTAGTACCAGTTGTAAGTAAATTTAATGCTTGAAAACCAAAAGCACTATTTCTTGTAGAATTTGAATCAATATTATTCTGATTTACACTTAATAATGCTCCAGAGCCAAAAGCCGAATTTGTTGCTACGTTACCAGCTCCTTTTCCCACGGTTAAACCATTAACAATAGCATCCACATTAAAGGTTTTAGTGCCATCAAATGTTTGTGCAAGGGTATTAACAATTCCTCCAGTAGTTAAACTTGCAGGGGCTAGTTGTAAAACCCCACCAGTAATAGTTGCTCCATTTGCTGTGGCCGTTGTAAAGGCACCTACAGAATTTGCACCGCTGTTCGTGAGTCGTTCCCATTTGGTTCCGGTATAATAATAATAGCCTGGGATAACGTTATTGGGCGAAGTTCCAGCCGTTGCGGTGTTGTAAACCAATAATGAAGTAGCCGGGGAACCAATGGTGACTATATCGGAACTACCAGTTAGCGCCACTCTCGGGACAAGCAAGCCCTTGTTGGTTGCCGTAACGTCTAAAGCAGAAGAGGCTAATGGAGACGTGGTTCCAACACCAACTTGGGCGAAACTAACTGTTGACAAAATCAGAAAAACAAGGTGATAAATAGTATACTTTTTCATAATTAATTACGTCTATTAATTATTGTAAATAGATAAACCGCTAATTTATAGCTCTGTAAAAATAAAAGTGTACTCATTATAGACTTCACATGTTGATAATAGATATTATTTTAAGTTTTACTCTTATTTTTTACTAATTTCTTTTGCAAACAATGCTTTCAAAGTTTCAATTTCGGCTTTTAAGCTTTCTATTTCTTTTTGTTGTTCTTGAATGGCTTTGGTTAAAATTGGGGTTATACCATTATAATTCAGCGACAAGATTTCTCCTTTACTGACATCTCCTTCGAATCCATCTACCAATTCAGGAACCAGTTCTTTTACTTCTTGGGCTATAAAACCCACTTGTTTTTTATCGTTTAATTTTAAGTCATAATCTACCGGGCGCATTTTCATAATGGTATTCAAACCATATTTAGTAGTTACAATATTCTTTTTGATTCTTTTGTCAGAACCTGAAAGAAAACCATTTTGTGCAAATACCTGTTGACCATTTCTAATCTCGCAAGAAACATAACCAGAAACAGAAAATTTAATAGGTTCTGAACCGAATTGTATAAAATTCCAATTTGCATTTTGTCCTGCGTTTCGAATAATTCGGGCATCGTAATCACCTGAATTATAAATAGAGGAATGAAAATCAACAAAACTACTCCCGTCACCCGTTCTACCATTTCCAATTTCAATACCCGAAGTACCCGTTGCGCCAGCATTAATATTTAAAGAGGTTGCAGTAGCTAAGGTAGTTCCATCCCCAATAGTCAGTGTTTTAGCACTAGAATTAATGGTTGATAAACTTGTGTTTCCTAATTGCATAGTATTAGCGGCTGTAGCTCTTGCCCCAGACCCAATGCTGATAGTATTACTAAGTGTTGCACTTGGACCTGCATTGTAGCCAATGGAAACATTATCGGTTCCTGAAGCATTTAACGCACCCGCTGAAACACCAATAGCCGTATTGCTTACCACATTACCATTTCCTTTCCCAATGGTTAAACCATTAACAATAGCATCCACATTAAAACTTTTGGTACCATCAAATGTTTGTGCATTGGTAGTAACAATTCCTCCAGTAGTTAAACTAGCTGGAGCTAATTGTAAAACGCCGTTTGTAATAGTTGCGCCATTTGCCGTGGCCGATGTAAAGACGCCTACAGAACTAGCACCTACATTTTGTGCAGCCCAACCTGCAACGCCAACTGAAATAGTGGTTAAAACTTGCCCGATGGTACCGCCAACATTTGGATAAGTAATCGTCCCCGCAGTAATGGTTCCTGAAGTTTTTACATTTGTTATGGATGAATTACCTAATTGTATGGTATTACTTGCGGTTATGCTCGCTCCATTACCTAGAGCAGTTGAATTTGTAAAACTGCCGATCCCTCCTGATTCTGTATTAGCTCCAAGATAGGTATTATTACTGCCATTTTTATTATTTTTACCACTCCAATAACCTAATGCAGTAACATAACTACCTGAGATATTGTCGGTAGTTCCCGTGAATAAAGAACCATAACCAATACCAATATTTGAATGACCAGTTGTATTTTCTGATAAAGCAAGTGCGCCAATGGCAATATTAGCATTACCAGAAGAATTATTAGGCTGAACCCCAATTGTTGGCCCAGTTGTTGGTATAAGCCCACCACTACCATTATTTTTTACTAATGCTGATTGCCCTATGGCAATATTATAGTTGGACACCGTGTTTGCCTCTAATGCTCGGGTGCCTAACGCATTATTTTGAAGCCCTGATGTATTTGCTTTTAAAGCATTAGCACCATTTGCATTATTATTGGAACCTGAAGTATTTGCGCTCAAAGCACTATTACCAATAGCATTATTCTGAACGCCAGAAGTATTTGCAGCCAATGCAGAAACACCGAAAGCCGAATTTGTATCCTTATTGCCTGCCCCTCTACCCACGGTTAAACCATTAACAATAGCATCTACATTAAAGGTTTTGGTTCCTGAAAAGGTTTGTGCATCGGTATTTACAATTCCGCCATAATCAAAACTTGCAGGAGCTAATTGTAAAACCCCATCAGTAATAGTTGCGCCATTTGCCGTGGCTGTTGTAAAGGCACCTACAGAATTTGCACCGCCGTTCGTGAGTCGTTCCCATTTGGTTCCGGTATAATAATAATAGCCTGGGGTAACGCTATTTGGCGAAGTTCCAGCCGATGCGGTGTTGTAAACCAATAAAGAAGTAGCGGGCGAGGCAATGGTTGCCGTATCGGTACTACCCGTAAGCGCCACCCTCGGGACAAGCAAGCCTTTATTGGTTGCCGTAACGTCTAAAGCAGAAGAGGCTAATGGGGTTGTGGTTCCAATGCCAACTTGGGCGAAACTATTGGTTACAAATACTAAAAAAAACAAGGTTGTTTGGCAAATAATTTTCATTTTGATTAGGGTTTAATTATTACTTTTTATTGATTAAATTTTTTACTAATTCTTTTAATTGGTTAATTTCAATTTGTTGTAATTCATTTTCTTTTTTAAGTTCTTGAATGGCTTTGGTTAAAATAGGCGCTAAACCGGCATAATTCACTCCTAATATTTCTCCTTTGGCCAAATCGCCTTCTTTGCCAGTAACCAATTCTGGCACCACGGCTTTTACTTCTTGCGCAATAAAACCAATTTGTGGCTCCTGTTTTACATCATTAATTAAATGATAATCTACTGGGCGTAATTTTAAAATGGTTGCTAAACCATATTTACTGTTGACGATGTCTTTCTTGATTCTTGCATCGGAGTTAATTAAAAATGCTTTTCCACGGAAATTTGCACCAGTTCCAGCGGCAGTATTTCCGCCATAAATTTCTGAAACAGAACTATTTCCTAATCGTATAGTATTGCTTGCTGTTGCTATAGCCTGATAACCAATGGCTATAGAATTGGTTAGTCCACTATTAACCCTTGCCCCTGCACCAATAACTGTATTTTGGTTACTTGTCCATGTAGTGGCAGCTGCATCGGCATTTAATTGTGCTTGACAACCTATGATGGTATTATTACTACCATTATTAGTAGAACCATCAGCACTAACCGATAGTGCTTGATAGCCAATGGCAACATTATTAACCCCGGCAGTTGAAGCTTTTAAACTTTCTGCTCCAATAGCGGTGTTTAAACTACCCGAGAGTCTACTGGCCGCATTATATCCAATAGCGGTATTATTATTATAAATGACTTGGTCTGGGTTATTTTTTAAACTTTCTCCTCCAATAGCAGTATTATAATCTCCAATAGTTCCATTAGCTGCATTTGCTCCAATAGCGGTATTCATTTTTCCAGAGACATTCGCTTTTAATGATTGCGCACCAACAGAAGTATTCTGAACACCAGTATTATCAGCTGTACCAATATTAGATAATTGGGATTGGTTACCTACAGCGGTATTTTCATAACCAGCAATAGAGTTTTTTAATGTTTGATAGCCAATGGCAATATGTCCACCACCACTAACCATGGCATTTAATGCCTCTGATCCCAAGGCAACATTTGCGCCCCCAGTAGTATTTGCTGCTAGTGCAGAATTTCCTATAGCAGTATTATTATCTCCAGTAGTAGTTAGCTTTAAGGTTGATTTTCCAACAGCAGTATTATTAATTCCATTTGTTGCAGCTGGTGAAAGTGGCGTAACAACAGCCAATGATCCGTTACCCAAAGCGGTATTTGTTTCATTATTCCCTAGGCCTTTTCCCACGGTTAAACCATTAACAACAGCATCTACACTAAATGTTTTAGTACCAGCAATAGTTTGTGTGCTATTAGTAACCACTCCGCCATAATCAACACTTGCAGGGGCTAGTTGTAAAACGCCACCAGTAATAGTTGCGCCATTTGCCGTGGCTGTTGTAAACGCGCCTACAGAATTTGCACCGCCGTTCGTGAGACGTTCCCATTTGGATCCAGTGTAATAATAATAGCCTGGGGTTACGTTATTTGGCGAAGTTCCCGCCGTTGCGTTGTTATAAACTAATAAAGAAGTAGCTGGCGAGGTAATGGTTACCGTATCGGCGCTACCCGTTAGTGCCACTCTCGGGACAAGCAAGCCCTTGTTGGATGCCGTTACATCTAGTGCAGAAGAGGCTAATGGGGATGTGGTTCCAACGCCAACTTGGGCAAAAATAGTAGAAGTTAATAACAGTAACATACAGGCAAATAAGTTTAATTTTCTCATCGTAAATGGTTTTTAGTTATTCAAAATTCAAAAATAGGAAAGTGCCCAAATATTTTAGTACCGATTTTAGACTTTTGGGGCTAATAATCACTACTATTTCAGCCAAAAAGTGCATTTTTTAATATAGATTAAATTATTTTAATCGTTTTGAGGAGGAAATAAAAAAAAGCAGTAACTTTTTGGGTTACTGCTTTTTAGGAATGAGACTATTTTTTTATTATGGAAGCAATCCAAGTTGTTTCATGAAATCCATATTGTCCATGAAATCTCTTTCTTCAACTATTTTTCCGTTTACCATTCTGGCAATGGTACAACCTTCTACGTCAATTGTTTTTCCGGTTGCAGGAATTCCCATAAAATTTCCGGTGTGAGTTCCCTTAAATTCCCAGTATTTTGTTAGTTTATCGCCGCTAGCAAAAATATCTTTAACGATAAATTGTCGGTTAGAGAAACCCGTTACAAAGTTGGCGTAATACGCTTTTGAGTTAGCAATTCCTTTAATTTCCGGTACGGTGTGCAATACAATTTCTGGAGCATAAGCGGTGTCTAACACATCTACTTTTCCTTCATTAATGACTAACTCCCAAGTTTTAGAATAGGAATCGATATTTGCCTTAGCGATTTTCTCTCTTTCGGCACTTTCATTTTTGCATCCAACAAATAGCATGCTTGTTAGGGCAATAAGAGCAATTATTTTTTTCATAATATGGAATGATTAAAATTTTGGATGATTATTTTAATAAGTTCAAAATTGGTGCAGAATCGTAAATATCCCATTCTTCAACAATTTTTCCGTCTTTGATTGCGAAAATCATATTGTAATTGATCACAACTGATTTATCTCCTTTAGAAAAAGTGGCGCCATAATAGCTAAATACGTAATTTTTAACTCCTGTTTTTTCATCTGGTTTATCATTAATATTTTCCCAAACAAGAGGCTTTTTACCTAAGGAAATTTTCAATCCTTGCGCTTTTAAATCTTCTAAAATTTTAATGTTTTCTTCAATAGTGATATCATTCATATTATCATGAATAACTGCATTTGGTGCAAAACTCGCTTTGAAATTAGGGAAGTCAGAATTTTCAGCCATTGCGGTCACTTTTTTAACCATTTCAATGTTAGCTGATTTACCAACCACTATTCCAACTTGATCTGTGTTTTTAGCTTCCACAGTTGAAGCAGCATCTTCTTTTTTACAAGAGATAAATAGCAAGGCTGCTATCGCAAGAACTACAATTGATTTTTTCATTTTGTTATGGTTTTATTGTTTAATAGAAATCAAATGTAATTTATTAATTGCAATTTGCAAACAATTTAAAATATTTTGTTAAATTTTTTTTTAGCGCTTTTACTTTTATTATTTTTGTAGAGCTGTTTTTAGACAATTATTTCTTAATCAAAAAGAAATGGTCTTTTACCAATTTAGAGTATAATAATCGGACAATTTTAGAAAATGAATACTAATAAATACAGATCTACCTGTGCAATAGCAATGTCTGTTGACTTATTTGGCGACAAATGGTCCTTATTGATTTTGAGAGACATGCTGTTGCATAAAAAAGCCACATTCAAGGAGTTTTCCAATTCTAAAGAAAAAATAGCAACCAATATTCTAACTTCAAGATTAGTTCATTTAATCGAATTTGGTTATGTTGCTAAATTAAATCCAAAAGGAACCAAAAAAAGCGCCATGTTTATAGCGACCAGAAAAGGAATTTGTATTCTCCCGCTATTAATTGAGCTTTACATGATTTCTATTGATTCTTTGAAGGATGATGAGTTAAATGAATCACAGCTTTCTATTAAAGCAGAAGTCTTTAAGGATAGGGAATTGTTCATTAGTAGTCGGCGGGAAAAATATTTAGAGTTTGTGAATCAAATTCAAAGTGTTACTATTGAAAATCAAAAGCATTTATTGCAATTATAAGTATAAAAAAAGAGCAACTATTTCAGTTGCTCTTTTTGATTTAATGAAGAGGAATTATTTCGCCTCTAATAATTTTGCATTATAATAAGCAGTTTCTGAGATAATTTTTCCTGCTTTATTAAAACCATGACTAAAATGAATTGGAACCGTAATCGCTTTTTTGTCGGATTTTCTGATAAAATTAAATTTCCACCAAGATAAAACCGCGCCATCATCACCAAGTTCATACTTCAAATAATCAGGATATCCAACCTGAACAATGCTTTCAATTTCAAAATTATCAGTTAGCCCTTTATCGTTGGCTTTGTTTTCCGCCAAAGTATTTTCTTTATTAATGTCTAATGAATTGATGTCTTGAAAAGTAGCCTTTTCATCAAAATAACTATACGCTTTGTCAAAATCCTTAAATTCATAACTGTAAATCACTTTTCGAACCGTGTTGATATTGTCGTGGTGATTATAAATGGTACCATTTTTTCGATCCGTTAAACTTTGTCCAATTTCATCTGCAACTTTGCTTGTAGAATACACCATCATGGTTTGAATTTTATTGTCTTTATTTACAATATACAAACAATGTACGGGCATGTTAATTTTTACACCCGTAGTTTTGTGTAAGCCTTTCATATTTTCCCAAGTTTGCACCCAAACCACTTTGTCTTCTTTGTATTCTAACGCGTCTGGATAAGCGCCTTTGCTTCTTGAAATGCTATAATAATCTACATTATCGAACATCCATTTGTTTTCTGCTGCAAAAGCCGCTTTGTCTTTTCCTGATTCTGGTTCGTTTGGATTAGTGCCATTAAAACATTTAAAATCATCCGCCAAATAACTAGCTACTTTTGCAGCATCGCCACTAACGCGGGCTTGCGTCATTGCTTCAATTACGGTAATAGCCGGATGTTCTACATAAATAGTTCCGTTTTTTTTCTTTTGACCGAATGTGAGGCAAGTTGCCATCAATACTACAATTACAATTGTTTTTTTCATGATTTTTAATTTAAAGTTATTAATAGAGTTAATAGAATTTGTTCGAATTATTTAGTAGTTAAGTACATCATTAAACCTGTGAAATCGCCATATCCTTGTTGGTAAAGAATTTTTCCATCGGCATCAAAATCATAGGATTCATACATTTTTAGAATTCCTGATTTTGCTTCGGTAGAATCTGTTTTTTTGGTGCTAATTTCCCAAGTGGAATAATAACGAACCGATCCATCCGCAATTTTTGTATCTGAATTAACTCCTGGTAAAAAAACAGGAACAGCATCCAATAATTTGAAATCAAACTTTTCAAGTGTTTTTTGGTCACCAATTTTAAATTCTTCTAGCGAAATAGTGTCTTTTGCGCCAAACCAGGTGTTTAAAGATTTAAAATCTTTTGAGAAGGAAGTGTAATCAATCTTTTCGTTTTGAACGCCCTGAATATAAGCCAAAACCGTTTTAGAATTTTTTTCGAAAGCGTCATTAACCGCCGAATCGGTTTTCGGTTTACATGCAACAAATAAAAGAGTTACAAATAATACAGAATAAATAAATTTCATAATAAAGGGTATTAAATTAAAATTATTTTTTATCAAATGTAAACAATTACTTGTAAAAAACAAGTAATTTTTTGTTAAGAAATTATTAAGTTAAAAAGGGAAACGGATAAAAATTAATTAATGGGAATTCACAAAATAAATACGAA
>CAIMBK010000118.1 GCA_903839195.1 uncultured Bacteroidota bacterium
CTGAACTTCGTCTATTTTTCGCATTAAGAAAATCTTTTCATTTTCGAGTTTTCGAGTCCCATCTTCGCCAGATAATTGATCCATTCGGTTGGAAAAACGTACTTGATCGGTTTCTTTTTTGCTTAAACTTAATTTTTCGAATAAGGCATCTAGAATTTTGTTGAATTTTCCTTCAATATGTCTTCTCGTAAAAGGTACTTTTCCAAAACCCTTCCAAGTTTCAATATGGGCTTTTATGGCGTCTAAATCCGCTTTGTGTTCGCCAATTAATTGAAACGCTCGCAATGTTTCGAGATAGGCTTTTTTGTTCTCAAACGCTTCAACTTCTTCCGAATTTACCTCCGTTTTTTGCGCTTTTAATTTATCGAAATAATGATTACAAGCTTGTTTGAATTCGCCCCAAATTTTATCAGAATATTTTCTTGGAACATGTCCAACAAGTTTCCAATCTTCTTGAATTTGTTTCATTAATGGGGTAGTGGAGGCAAAATCTTCACTTTCTTGAAGTGCTTTTGCTTTGGCAACCAGTTCCATTTTTTTATTCAAATTGTCTTGTTGTTCTTTTTTGATGTCTTTGTAAAAAGAATTTTTGAACGTATTAAAATTCCGAACAGAAGTTTTAAACGCAGACCAAGTTTCCTCATTTACTTCGGTTGGTACTTTTCCTGCTGCAAAAAATGCGGTTCTTAATGCTTCAATTTTCTCAATTTGACCAAGCCATTCAGTATGGGCGCCTACTTTTTCGGTCGCTAAAACTTCAATTTGAGCGATAATAGCTTTTTTGTTTGCCAAATTATCTAATTCGCCACCTCTTAATTTTTCAAAAAGAACTTCTCGTTTATCGTGCATTTGTTTGGTTAAATCGCTGAATTTGTTCCAAATTTCCTCACGATGATCTCTTGAAACGGGACCAATATCTTCTTTCCAGATTTTGTGTAAATCTTGCAATTCCCGAAACGCTTTATTGATGTCGGTTTCAAGAACTAATTCCTCAACGCGTGCGATAATTTTTTGTTTCTGCTCTAAATTATGTTTAAAATCCAAATCACGAACTTCGCGATCCAGATGCAAATAATCATAGAAATTTTCTAGATGAAAATGATAATTATTCCACACATGGTTGTATTTGTCTTTTGGAATTGCACCCGCATTTTTCCATCGTTCTCTGAGTTCATTGAACGTTTTGAGCGTGTCTTTTATATTTCCTTGCTCGTTGATTAAAGCTTTTAATTCTTCAACAATCGCCAATCGGTTTTCAAGATTTGATTTTAAATTGGTTTGTAAGCTTTTAAAATGCGTATTTTTTTTATCTCGATATTGAGAATATAATTGATCGAATTTTGTTTTTAATGGCAAATGATAATGAAATTCCTCATTTGTTTCTGGATTTTCCGCTAAAAAAGCATCCTTTTTTTCTTCAATAAAGTGATTGTATTTGGATATAAAAGCAGTTTTAATTTCTTCCACATGGTCTTTAACAGACATTACTTTTTCAACTTCAACTAATTTTTCCAGCTCCGCTACAAGATCCTCCATCGATAAAGTTTCGTAGTTTAACATCGGAATTTCATGACGTTCTTTTAAGGTTTCGTCTTCGTTTTCGGCCGCATTTTCAACTTCTATCGCCTCAATTGCCGTTTGATTTTTGTCCTCAACCACAACGATTTCTTCCTCTAAAACCGTTGGCGAAAGTGCTTCCGTTTCAACTGTAATTTCTTCTTCGGATTCAACGCCTTCATTAGAAATAACGACTTCTTCGGTTGTGATTTCAGGTTCCGTTATAGCTTCAATTTCGTTTTGTTGTACTTCTTGCACAACTTCTTCTGGGGTTCCATCTGCATGAAGCAGGTTATCATTCTTTTCTTCTAACATTTTAAAATGTTTAGGGTTTATATTAATTAATGCGAAAGATACTAAAGTGAAAACAGAAATTCAAAGAAAATTCGTTATTTCCTACTTTTTTTCGGTTTAGTGGTAAATGCGTTTTGTTTTCGTAGGCTTTTTTTTAAAATAATTGGAATAACAGCAATTATTTCATTCCTATTGTAAGTTTATTTATTCCAAATTTCCCAAGATTTTTCAGCCTGAAAAATTAACATTTCAAGTCCGTTTTGGATTTTAGCACCTTGTTTTTTTGCTTTTTTTAGAAATAAAGTTTCACTTGGATTATAAATCAAATCAAAAGCAATATGTTTTTCCGAAAAACAATCGTAAGGAATTGGAACGCATTCGTCAATTTTTGGGCTGGTGCCAATGGGCGTACAATTGATTATAATCTTATGATCATTGAAAATTTCAGGTGTAATTTGTGAATAAACAAGATTTTTATCCGATGCTTTTCGCGAAACAAAAGTCACGTCGATTCCTATTTCTTTTAATGCAAAAGTCACTCCTTTTGATGCGCCGCCCGTTCCTAGAATTAAAGCTTTTTTATGATAGGGTTTCAGCATTGGTTTTAGCGCTTTTTGAAATCCAAAATAATCGGTGTTGTATCCTATTAGTTTTCCTTCCGGTGTTATTTTTATAGTATTTACAGCGCCAATTATTTTAGCTGTTTCAGATAATTCGTCTAAAAAAAGAAGTATGGATTCTTTGTAAGGAATGGTAACGTTAAGTCCAATTAGTTCTGGATTTTTTTTGAGATAATTGGGTAATTCTTGAATGGTTTGTAGGTCGATATTTTCGTATTCACAATCAAAATTGTTGTTTTCTTGGAATTTATTGGTAAAATAACTCTTTGAAAACGAATAACTTATGTTTTTTCCAACCAAGCCAAACCGTTTTGTGTGCATTATTTCTTGTTTTGACTTTTTTGAATACTATTTTGCACCGATTTTCTAGCCCAAATTACAGGAAATAAATTTTCTATTATAGAATGATCTATAAAACTCAAACGCAAACCGTTGCTTAAATGAAATTTTGCTTTTTTATCATCATGAAGCATAAAATACAAACCAGCCAAACGATATTCTATTTCAAATTCCTCAGGAAAATAGACAGATGCTTGCAATAATGTTTGAATTGCCGTTTCAAATTCGCCAAGAAATTGAAGAATTCCGACCCAAAATAACCAAGTATCCAATTGATAATCACCAAATTCTACAGCTTTTCTATAACCAAATTCAGCTTCTTCAAAAAAGTTTAATTCTCGGTTAATCGTTGCATATCGTTTCCAATACAAATGATTTTGATTATCAATATGTAAGGCTTTATTTACAAAAAATAAGGCTTTTTGATAATTTTTCTGACGCACATAAAAATCCGTAATGGCAATCCAACCTTTGTCTAAAAGCGGGTCTTCATGAACGGTTTTGTTAAAATATTTAAGTGCTAATACTTTTTTGCCTAATTTTTCGTAGCATTTCCCAATTCGTAATAAAGCATAAGAAGTGGCTTCATCAAGTTCGATTGTTCGATTGTAACTTTCAATAGCTTCGTCGTATTTTTTTAGTCTTTCGAAGGCTTTTGCTTTTTCCATAAAAGCGCCCAAAAATTCATCATCTATTAAAGTGGCATATTCAAATGCGCGAATGGCTTCTTCATATTTTTTCAAACCATAGTACAATCTTCCGGTTTGGTGCCAAGCAATTTCGCTGTACGGATTTTTCTCGATGTAGGTATTTAAATAAGCAATTGCGAGTTCATTTTGGTCCAAAAACTCAAAGCAATAAACCACATTATAAAGCGCTGCTTGGTCTTCAGGATCTTCTTCCAAACATTTTATGAAGTTTTCTTTCGCCAGTTCAAGATTGTCCATAAACAGGTATTCCATCCCGATTAAATTATAAACATCGGCATAATCATCGGTGTATTTTAGAGCTGTTTTAAGCAATTCGACCGCTTTTTCATGATTGTCTCTTTTGGAAAAAATATTGGCTTTTTGGATATAAATCTCTTCATTTGTTGGTTCGATTGAATACAACTCGTTGAGTAATTTTTCGGCTAAATCTAATTTATCATCATAAACCAACATTTCCACTTGAACCAATTTCAATCCCGTAGATTTCGGGTGTTGTTCGAGCGCTAATTTCAATGCTTTTTTTGCCAAAGATGTTTTTCCAGCATCTAAATAATGCAAAATTATTTCTTCAAATTCTTCTGAATCAAAGAAAAGCACCTTGTTGGTTTTCAACATAGATTCGAACTTTGACAAGGATAAGTTGTAGTCTTCTTCGCTATTGAGCTGCATGTTTTTAGGTTTAAATTCCTTGAAATAAAGGTAACTAATTAATTGTAAATCTATTTGAAGTTCGGATTTGTTGTGAACAATTTAATTAACAAAAATTCAGAAATAAATTATTTTCCAGCCATAATTTCATCCATTGCTTCTAAAATAATTTTACAACCTTCGCTAATTTCCTCTAATGAAATTGTCAACGGAGGCGTAATCCGAATGGCGCAGCCTTCAAATAATAACCAAAAAAGAATTAATCCTTTTTCCTGGCATTTAAAGATAACTTGATTTGTTATCTCAATTCCATTAGTCATGGCTGCGAGCATCAATCCTTCACCTCGAATTTCTTGTATCAAAGGATGTACCAAAAGCGAACGAAATAGTTTTTCTTTCTCTGATATGGTCGATAATAAGTTTGTTTCAGTTAATTCTTGCAAAGTTGCCAAACACGCTGCCGCAATGACAGGATGTCCTCCAAAAGTAGTAATATGTCCGAGTTTCGGATTGTCACTCAACAAATCCATATGAGCTGAAGAAGCTGTAAAAGCGCCCACAGGCATTCCGCCACCCATTCCTTTTCCCATAACAACAATATCGGGAACCACGTCGTAGTTTTGAAAACCAAATAATTTTCCAGTTCTACCAAAACCAGGTTGAATTTCGTCGAGAATCATAAGGGCTCCCATTTCGGTACAACGGGCGCGTACTTTTTTAAGAAAATCATTATGCGGCTGAATAAATCCTGCGCCACCTTGAATGGTTTCCAGAATAATTCCAGCTGTTTTTGTAGTTATTTTCTGTAAATCGGCTTCGTTATTAAAAGTAATAAAATCGACATCGGGAACCAAAGGTCGAAAAATACGTTTGCGTTCTTCAAATCCCATGACGCTCAAAGAACCCATCGTATTTCCATGATACGCATTGTGACAAGAAATCAATTGACTTCTTCCCGTAACCCTTCTAGCGAGTTTTAAGGCGCCCTCGGTGGCTTCTGTTCCTGAATTTACTAAATAAGTTTTTTCTAACGGATAGGGCAGGTGTTCGGCTAATAATTTACAATATGCAACGGCTGGACTTTGAGAATATTCGCCATAAACCATCACATGCGAATATTTGTCTAACTGATTTTTTATAGCATTATTCACACGCGGATGTTGATGTCCAAGCGTACAAGCAGAAACGCCCGCTACAAAATCCAAGTATTTTTTGTTATTTGTATCGTAAATGTAGGAACCAACAGCATGTGAAACTTCCATTCCGAGCGGGTAGGGCGATGTTTGGGCTTGGTATTTAAGAAATTCTGATTTCATCACGTTTGGTTGCAAATTATTTCACAACAGGTTTCGGATTGTTTTTATCATAATCCAAAGTTTCCTTTCGCACTTTCATTGGAATATCGGCTTTGGCTTTTTTTGCGTTACTTTCCTTGATGATTTTGTCGTTTATTGCGGTTTCTTCGGGAGTAAATAAATCTTCTTTCGATTTAATCCGTTCATCGCCACGCCAAATAAATCCGCGGAGTTTTCTCGCATTTTCGGGCAATTCTATCTCTGGAAAAATAGTTCCATCGGGCGAATCAAAAAGTGTTAAAGTATCAATTTTGCTTTTATCGAAAGTCATATTGATTTTACTACACACACTTTTATTAATCCCGATGAGTTCTTGTTTGTCATTTCGCATGAAATAAATGACTTCGGTATTTTTAATGATATCGACATTTTCTAGGGAATTTTCTTTGAATTTTCCATACAAATTCATTCCTTTTACCTGATTATATCCGGTTCCAAGTGTGTCTTTCGATACAATAAAAGCATTGGTTAACACTTTCAAAGAATCCAACTTTTCGGTTGCGTTATTGCCAATTAAATGAATAACATCGCCCGTCATTTGGTTGTCAAAATTCCAAAGAATTGGCTTTCCAATCAATTTTGTAAGCGCTGTTTTTTGATTGGAATGTATCGAATCGCATTTGCCACTCATGTCCAATTTATAGAATTTGGCATCTTTAAAACCGCGAATAATCCGATTGTTTTCTTTCCCTGTAATAAGCAATTTTTTGGCATGAATATAAACTGAATCTTTTTCAACCAAACTGATTGCCAAAGCGTGCTTGGTTACAAAAACCGAATCTTTAAATTTATAGATTTCAGCATAATGGCCTTTGACAATTATTTTATTAATGGAATCGGTTATTTTTACATTATTAGTGGCAGAAGCAAAACCGGTTTTTTTATTATAAAAAATACTATCGCCAACAATTAACCGATTATTATAGCGAATATTTGAATTGCGTTGCAATCGAGCAATGTCTTTTTTGGTGTCATAAAATCCATTTTCGGTATAAATCTTTGTTTCTTTTCCATCAATTGTTGAAGGACCCAAAAGATACGAATGTCCCGAATTGGTATAATAATCCAAATGATTGGATTTGATTAAATTCTCAGGAGTTTTGACGGTTACCGATGTCAAAAATTGGTATTTCTTTTGATTTACAAAATATTTTCCCGACTTGCTTCGAAGCGTGTTTCCTTTGTTTGTAATGGTTCCGTAGGTTTTATAATAAGCTTCTTGACTATTTCGGTCAAAGTTAATTGTGTCCGTAACCAATGACATTTCTGGCGATTGCATTAGTACGTTTCCTGTTGCAAAAGCTTGTTTTAAATCGCCATTGTATTCGGCATATTTCCCGCTTAAAGTCAGCGTGTCCCCTTGCATAATATGCACATCTCCAAACGCTTTGATGTAATTTTCTTTTTGAAACCAATAGGCTTTATTGCAAGTTAAAATCGCTCCGTCATGATTCACTCGAACATTTCCTGTAAGCAAAACGGCATCTGGAATTTCGAGTTGGTTGATATCTGCAAAATCGGAATGTTCAATAATGATTTTCTTTGGCGTTTGTGCCCATGTCGTTTGAAACGAAATTAGCGCTAACGAACAACAAAGTAAAAAAATGATTTTTCTCAAGGGATTATTTTTTGCCAAATTTAGTAAAAAGGAAATAAGGACACTTTAATTTATGATTATTTTATAAATACAATTTACACTTATTTTTTAAGGTTTAAGGTCGATTTTAAACTAAAATAACCAACAATTGCTGCAATTGTTGACGCAATTACAATGGCGATTTTCGAACTGACAATTAGTTCTGAATCCGAAAAGGCTAAAAGCGTAATAAATATTGACATCGTAAAACCAATTCCGCCTAAAAATCCCGCACCAAGAATGTTCTTCCAATTTAAGTCTTTTGGAAGTTCGCAAAACCCCAGAAAAACTCCAAGAAAGGTAAATATAAAAATCCCAAAAGGTTTCCCGACAATCAACCCAAGAATAATACCCAAGCTGTTGGATTCAAGCAAAATGGAATGCCAATCGCTATTAATAATTAGACAAGTATTGGCCAATGCAAATAAAGGTAAAATCAAAAACGCAACTGGTTTGTGTAAAAAATGCTGCAGTTTTGCAGAGGTTGATTTTTCGCTTCCGTCACCAAACGGAATAACAAACGCCAATAAAACCCCCGCAATTGTTGGGTGAATTCCAGAATGCATCATGAAATACCACATGATTATTCCGCCAATTGAGTAAGGAATTACGGATTGAATTTTATATCTATTTAATACAAATAAAAACCCTAAAACACTTAATGCAATTCCTAAATTCAGGTATGAAATGGTTGAAGTATAAAATACCGCAATAATAATTATGGCCCCTAAATCATCAATTACGGCTAAAGCCGTTAGAAAAATTTTTAATGAAGTTGGTACGTTTTTCCCGAGTAATGAAAGAATTCCAACAGCAAATGCAATATCAGTCGCCATCGGAATTCCAGCACCTGATTGGGTTTTTGTGCCAAAATTAATTACCGAAAATAGCAAAGCTGGAATTAACATGCCGCCTAAAGCACCAAATAAAGGTAAAGCCGCTTTTTTTCTATTGGAAAGTTCGCCATTATAGATTTCGCGTTCCAATTCTAATCCAATAAGTAAAAAGAAAATAGTCATTAATCCGTCATTTATCCAATGAACAATACTATTTCCAGCGATTTCGGTGTTCCAAAATGATATATAATCCAATTGAAAACTAGAATTTGCCAAAAATAACGACAAAATTGTAGCTAGAATTAAAAGTATTCCGCCCGATTTTTCGCTTTTAAAAAAGGCATTAAAAAGTTTGCTACTTTTCATTTCAATTTTTTTGGATTTACTAAAAAACGCCTTGATTTCTCAAAGCGTTTACTAATTTATTTTAAAATTGTTTGCTTTCTGTCGGGACCAACCGAAACAATTTTTATTGGCACTTCAACTTCTTTTTCGATGAATTCGATATACGTTTTTAATTCTTGAGGTAATTCAGAATAGTTCGACATTCCAGTTAAATCAGCTTTCCAACCTTTAAATTCTTTATAAATTGGAGTTACGTTTTCGGGTTCGATATTATAAGGTAAATGCGAAATAGTTTGACCTTTATATTTGTATTCTGTACAAACTTTTAAAGTTTCAAATCCTGAAAGTACATCGCCTTTCATCATCATTAATTGGGTAACGCCATTTACTTGAACAGCATATTTTAGAGCGACCAAATCCAACCAACCACAACGTCTTTGTCTTCCTGTTACCGAACCGAATTCGTTTCCAACGCTTGCCATTGTGGCGCCTGCTTCTTCAAAATCTTCGGTTGGAAATGGGCCGCTTCCAACTCGTGTGGTGTAGGCTTTGAAAATCCCATAGACTTCTTTAATTTTATTTGGTGCAATCCCTAATCCTGTACAAGCTCCAGCAGCGGTTGTGTTGGATGAGGTAACAAACGGATAAGTTCCAAAATCAACATCCAACAAAGAACCTTGTGCGCCTTCGCATAAAATGGATTTTCCTGCTTTTTGTGCTTGATGTAAATATTCTTCGCTATCAATAAAAGTTAGTTTTTTTAATTCTTCAATGCACTCAAAAAATTCTTTTTCTAATTCCTTAAGGTTGTATTGAATTTCAACGCCATAAAATTTGATCATTGCTTCGTGTTTGTCCGCCAATGCTCGGTATCTTTCTTTAAAATCGACTAGTTCGATATCGCCAATTCGGATTCCGTTTCTGCCGGTTTTGTCCATATATGTTGGCCCAATTCCTTTTAAAGTAGAACCAATTTTCGCTTTTCCTTTTGAAGCTTCTGAAGCAGCGTCTAATAATCGGTGAGTTGGAAGAATTAAATGCGCTTTTCTTGATAAAATTAATCTTGATTTAATGTCAATATTGAATTTTTTTAAACCCTCAATTTCGGTTTGAAATACAACTGGGTCAATAACAACGCCATTTCCAATCACGTTCATAGAGTTTTCGTGAAATATTCCAGAAGGAATGGTTCTTAAAACATGTTTTATTCCGTCAAATTCAAGCGTATGTCCCGCATTTGGTCCACCCTGAAAACGGGCAATTATATCATATTTTGAAGTAAGAACATCAACTATTTTTCCTTTTCCTTCATCGCCCCATTGTAATCCTAATAATAAATCTACGGTCATTGTGTTGTTGTTTTGTGGATGTTTTAATTATAAAATCCGAATAATTATTTTGTTTCTTGTTTTTTGTTTCCGTAGAAATAGAGCGAATGATTATGAATTTCAATATCAAAAATGTCTTCAATTGTTTTTTTGATTATTTGAATTCGAGGGTCACAAAATTCGATTACTTCGCCCGTATCGGTCATAATTATATGATCGTGTTGCTTGTCGAAATAAGACTTTTCATAATACGATTGGTTTTGACCAAATTGGTGCTTTCTAACCAAACCGCAATCCAAAAGCAATTCGATAGTGTTGTACAAGGTTGCCCGACTAACGCGATAGTTTTTGTTTTTCATTTTGATATACAAATTTTCGATATCAAAATGTTCTTCACATTCATAGATTTCTACAAGAATAGCATATCGTTCAGGGGTTTTTCTATGCCCTTTGTTTTCGAGATATTGTGTAAAAACAGTTTTTACAACTTCTTGATTCTTACTATTATCAACAGAGATTAGTGTCATAGTCGGCAAAGATAAATATTATTTCTAAATCATTAAATTTTAATTCTTATAAACTCTTGTAACTTTATCAACACCATCAATTTTTTTGATATTTTCTATAAGTTTTTTCAAAACGGCATTGTTAGGAACGATTACGGCGACTTGTCCATTAAAAATTCCCGCTTCGCCACTTAATGAAATGCTTTGAATATTAACGTGCATATTATTTGAAATCACTTTGGTCAATTCGTTGGTCAAACCTAAAGTATCCATACCTGTTATTTCTAATGTTGCCTTAAAATCTTGCTGTGACGAATCAATCCATTTGGCTAAAATTATTCGATATGCATAATTGGATTGTAAGCTAATAGCGTTTGGGCAGTCTTTTTTGTGGACTTTAATTCCTTCATTAATTGTTACAAATCCAAAAACAGTATCGCCGGGAATCGGGTTGCAACAACTCGATAATTTATAGTCCAATTTATCCTGATCAATTCCAAAAACCAGCATGTCATAATTACTGCTAATTTCCTCTTTTTGAATCTGTTCGGGATAATAACTAGGCGTTCTTTTTATTTTGTTTTTAAAGAAATTCATTAAAGTATTACTCTTCAATGACGCATATTCTTTAAGTTGCTGGTTTTCAATAGAACCTATACCAACGCGATAATACAAATCCAAACTGGTTTTTAGTTTGAAATAATTTACAAGTTCGTTGATGACATTTTCGCTTAACGTAATTTTTAAATGTCGTAATTTTCGAGTTAAAATTTCTTTTCCTTCTTCGGCAGTTTTTTTGGTGTTTTCATTAAGAACATTCCGAATTTTATTTTTAGCTCTTGCGGTGGTCACATAATCCAACCAATGCGAAGTAGGTTTTTGATTTGTGGAAGTAATAATTTCAATTTGATCGCCACTTTTGAGAACGAAATTCAATGGAACTAATTTTCCGTTAACTCGCGTTCCTCTTGTATGAACGCCAATTTCTGAGTGTATTGAAAACGCAAAATCAAGCGAAGTGGCTCCTTTTGGCAACGATTTTATTTCTCCTTTAGGTGTAAAAACAAAGATTTCTTTGGCATACAAATTCATTTTGAAATCTTCAACAAAATCAACGGCGTTCGTTTCTTGATTTTCTAGGGCTTCTTTCAAAAGATTCAACCAAACATCCAATCCGCTTTCTTCGGTGGCTCCTTGTTTGTATTTGTAATGAGCAGCATATCCTTTTTCGGCAATTTCATCCATGCGTTCACTTCTCACCTGGATTTCTACCCAACGCCCTTTTGGTCCCATAACGGTAATATGAAGCGCTTCATAGCCTGTAGTTTTTGGTGATGAAATCCAATCGCGCAACCGACTTGGACTCGGGCGATAATGATCGGTTACTATGGAATAAATTTTCCAAGCAGCAAATTTTTCGTCGTGAGGATTTGATTTATAGACAATTCGTAATGCAAATTTGTCAAAAACTTCGTCGAAACTTACATTTTGAGCTTGCATTTTTCTTCGAATAGAATAAATCGATTTTGGCCTTCCTTTAATGATGCAATCTATTTCTTCTGTATCTAATGATAATTTTAAAACATCCGAAATGCCTTTTATATATTCGTCTTGTTCTTCTTTGGTTTCTTTTATTTTACTTACAATATCATTATAAACGGTGGGTTCTGTATATTTTAAACCCAAATCTTCCAACTCGGTTTTGATATTATAAAGCCCCAATCGATGGGCTAGAGGAGCGTAAATATATAAGGTTTCGGACGCAATTTTAATTTGTTTGGATTCCGCCATGGATTCCATAGTTTGCATATTATGCAACCGATCGGCGAGTTTAATTAAAATGACACGTACATCATCATTTAATGTAAATAACATTTTACGGAAATTCTCCGCTTGCATCGATACGTTTAAATCTTTTTGAACCTGCGCAATTTTGGTTAATCCTTCGACTAATTGCGCCACTTTTGGATTAAATAATCGTTCAATATCAGAAATAGAAATGTCAGTATCTTCAACAACATCGTGCAATAATGCGGCTGCAATTCCAGTCGCTCCCAAACCAATTTGAGAAGCTACAATTTTTGCAACGGCAATCGGATGAAAAATATAGGCTTCTCCCGATTTTCTTCTTTGATCTTGATGCGCATCAACGGCTACGTCAAAAGCTTTCCGGATGAGCTTTTTGTCTTCGGGAGTTAAGGTTTGGTAGCTAATACGAAGCAAATCCTTGTATTCGCGAGCAATAGCTTTATTTTCTTTTTCTATGTCAATCTCAACCATATCAATTTGGGAATTCAATCCTTAAAAGTAAGTATTCAAAACGAGTTGTGCAAATGGGTAATTCGATTATTCGTTTTAAAGAAAATTTCGTTGTCTTTTTGCTTCAAATAATAGAATTGCTGCCGCAACCGAAACATTCATTGAATCGATTTCTCCTTGCATCGGAATGAGGATGTTTTTGGTAGCCGCATCGCGCCATTCTTGAGTCAA
Source organism: uncultured Bacteroidota bacterium (assembly GCA_903839195.1). Classification (GTDB taxonomy): domain Bacteria; phylum Bacteroidota; class Bacteroidia; order Flavobacteriales; family Flavobacteriaceae; genus Flavobacterium. The sequence goes on from CAIMBK010000118.1 coordinate 12,665, forward strand.
TCCTGTAGCTTCGGTTCCTACAACCAAAGCTGTTGGAACCGAATAATCTTCTAAATGATATGAATTTGAATTTTGTAAGGTCGCACAGAAAATAGCGATATTTTTTTCCTTTAAAAAAGCGATAATTTCTGAAGTTGTTCCAGTAGCAATTTGATTGGTAAACAAACAACCCACGCTGGATCGAACAATATTTGGATTGAACAAATCGCCTTTTGGATTTGCAATGATAACGGCATCTAAATTGGCGGCATCGGCGGTTCGTAATAAAGCGCCAATGTTTCCTGGTTTTTCTGGCGCTTCCGCAACAAGAATTAATGGATTTTTACTTAATTTTAAATCGGATAATTGAAAACTTTTTGATTTTGCAATTCCAATAAGCCCTTCTGTTGTATCACGATACGCAAGTTTTTGAAAAACTTCTTTATTAATTTCAATTAATTCGGCGTTTGGCGCCAATTTTCTTGCGGTATTTTCAAAACAAATTTCTGGATAAAATAAAAGGGTTTCCATTTCAAAATTTCCTTTGAGCGCTAGTTCAATTTCTCTTTTTCCTTCAATAAGAAAAGTACCGGTTTGTTTTCGTGCTTTTGCTTTTTCTTGTAATAAAACAAGCGATTTTATATAGGGATTTTGGACAGAGGTAATTTGTTTCAAAATGAAAATAGGTTGAAATTAAGTAACAAATATACAAATTGAAACTTTTATTAGTATTATATAACAACGATTAATGTGTCAAATAGATATAACCCAACAAAGGGCTACCGTAATCAGGGTCGTTCAAATCGATTATGTAATAATAAGTTCCCTCAGGAAGAAGGCCTTTTCCGAAAGCTGTATCGGAACTTGAGGTTCCATCCCAATCCGAAGAAGTATTGGTTCCAGACCAAATTAATTTTCCCCAACGGTTGAAAATAGATGTTTTGAAATTTAGGAAAATGTCCCGCAAACCTTTAACATAAAAAGTGTCATTTTGAAAATCATTGTTTGCTGAAACAAAATTATAAACCTCTGGCGGACAATTGTAAGTTGTTAATTCAAAAGAAGTAACAGAAAAACAATGTTCATTTTCAACTCGAACAAAAATGGTTTTTGGCGTACTTTCAGCAACAAATGAATTTGTATTTGTAATAGGATTTACATTTGCGTCGGCGTCATTTTCGGAAGTGTAAAAACGAACCCAATCTGTGGGTGTTTCTTTTGCCAAAATTTCATATTCCGAAAAATCAAAATTTCCTTTCCCAAGCCCTTCATTACATGCTTTTTTTTCTAATAAATTTGGAATAATGGGCGATGAATATAACCCAAAAGTGTCTAAATCAGAATTATTGGTTTCAATTATTTCTGTGACAGTTCCAATGCCATTTCCGTTGTCATCAACCACCAATTTTAATTCCATATTTCCTAAAAAAGTAGCCGGAATTTCTATCGAAATTTGATGGTTTTCACTTCCATTAATCGGAATTATTCCAGTTGTATTTGTATTAATTACAAAAACACCATTAACATAAATTGCAATTGGAGTTCCAGCCGGAAGCGAATTGGTGCTATTCAAATTTGACACTGTAAAATCAACCACAATGGTTCTCGAATTACAAGTGGTGCTGGTATTTGTTATCGCTATTGATGCATCGGGCAATTGACTGTTTAATTTCGTTACAATGGCGTTTATCATGACAAAATCCTGTCCAGAAGTGAGTTGGATTTGGGCGGTTGTGTCGCCAATTTGTATGTTGTTCTGGATATTATAAACATCCAAATCCATATTGTATAAATCGGAAGAATTTGTAAAACTATTGGTTCCGTTAAAAGCGTTATCTTCAGGATTTAATGGCGGATTACTAATCGGATTTCCGTTTATTCGTAGGGTTTCATTGACTGCAATTCCAGAATCGCCTTCCCAAGCCAAAAAGCCAATTTTGGCATCTTGGTTGTCAATGACGTTTAAACTATTTAAAGTCACGTCAATTTCATTAGGAACGGCTTGTAATCCGTCATACACATTCAATTGATTTAGAGGTAAAGCATTATTTTTATATACAACAATTATTGCCCAACCTGCAAAATTTGTTTTTCTGGTAAAATGTTGCTCAATAAATGCGCTAACGTCCAATTCGGAGAGGGTATAAAGTCCATTTCCTGTTGTTTGAACCAAACTTGTAACTTCGGTAAATGCACTGAAATAATCAAAAACATTTCCAGAAACAATTCGTTGATGGCAGAAAGTTCGTTCTGCGGTAATGTTTTGCCCATTTAATTGCACATCAAAATCACCCGTTCCTGATCCAGCCCAATACAAATAAGCTTTTTCAACTTCATCAGTTGGATTTAAGGTTAAATTTGAGGACGAAGTGGTTAATACTTCTGGAGTAGTTTGAAAAGAATTTTCTATAGGATTTAAGGTGTTTCCACAAAAAACAAAATCATATCTTCCGTTAAATTGTTGGTATAAAGTGATATCCTGACCCATAATTGGACGAGAAATAAAAAAAAACACCAACAGTAGATAATAAAATTCCCTTTTCACCGATTATAGTTTAGCGATTTTAAAATTACTATTTTATTTTTAAAATTCTATTTTTATTAAAAATTAATGTTACTTTGAAATAATTGATTAATTTTCCAATGTCAAAAAAACAAATAGTTGAAACACTTTAGTATAAAACGTTACGAGGCAAATGATTACGAACAATGGAACGCATTTGTTAGCCAAGCCAAAAATGCCACGTTCTTGTTTCATCGTGATTTTATGGAATACCATCAGGATCGATTTGAGGACTTTTCGTTAATGGCTTTTGAAAATGAAAAATTAATAGCCATTTTACCCGCTAATAAAGTTCAAAACACGGTTTATTCCCATCAAGGATTGACATATGGCGGTTTGGTTTTATTGCCAAAAGCAAAAATGAATCAAGTGATTGAAGTTTTTAAAACGCTTTTGAAATTTTTAAACGACGCATCCATTTCTACTTTATTTTTGAAACAAATCCCTTCAATTTATTGCGATACTTTTTCAGATGAAATGGATTATTTGTCCTACGTTTGTCAAGCAAAATTGCAAATGAAACACGCTATTTCGGTTGTAAATTTGAATCATCCGCTTCAAATTTCAAAATCACGAAGAGAATGCGTCAATCGTGGAAAAAAACTTCAACTTATTATTAAGGAAGAAACTGATTTTTCTGCTTTTTGGAACGAACTTTTGATTCCAAATCTAAAAGATAAATACCAATCCAAACCGGTTCATACCTTGGAGGAAATTACTTTTCTAAGAAATAAATTTCCAGAGAATATTCGTCATTTTAATGTGTATCAAAATGAAAAATTGGTTTGCGGAACAACACTTTTTATTACAAAAACGGTCGTAAAACCACAATATATTTCTGGAAATGAAAATAATAATTCATTAGGCAGCATCGATTTTTTATATGATTATTTAATAAAAGAAATTGCGTACGGAAAGGCTTTTTTTGATTTTGGACCTTCACATGAAAACCTTGGTTTGCAGATTATAGAAAATATTAATTTTTGGAAAGAAAGTATTGGCGCTCGCACTTTGGTTCAGAATTTTTATGAAATAAATACGTCAAATTCCACACTATTAAAAACGATTTTGATATGATACCATTTCTTGATTTAAAAAAAATAAATGCAGCCTACGAAGTTGAATTTCATGAAAAATTGAAATCAGTTTTGTATGGTGGCTGGTTTATTTTAGGAAAAGAAGTCAAACTTTTCGAATCCAACTTTGCTGAATTTTGCAAAAAAAAATATTGTGTTGGAGTAGGAAATGGGCTCGACGCGTTAATTTTGATTTTTAAAGGATATATCCAAATCGGAAAACTCCAAAAAGGGGATGAGGTAATTGTCCCTGCAAATACATACATCGCGACGATTATAGCCATTTTGCAAGCAGATTTAATACCTGTTTTGGTCGAGCCAAAATTGGAAACCTATAACTTAAATCCGGATTTGATTGAAGCCAAAATTTCGAATAAAACCAAAGCCATTTTGGTCGTTCATTTGTATGGACAATTGGCCGAAATGGATAAAATCAATAAAATTGCAAACCAAAATAAGCTACTCGTTATTGAAGATGCCGCGCAATCGCATGGTGCTTTTTATGATGATAAACCCAATTTTAATGCTGTAGCTTATAGTTTTTATCCCGGAAAAAACCTAGGTGCTTTGGGCGATGGTGGCGCTGTGGTTACAAATGACGCGGAACTTTCAAAAGTGATTTCTTCGCTTCGAAATTATGGTTCCACAATCAAATATAAAAATGATTTTATCGGAATAAATTCTAGATTAGACGAGATTCAAGCCGCTTTTCTTAATGTTAAATTACCAAATTTAAATGCTGAAAACCAAATTCGATGCTCTATCGCAAAACGGTATTTGTTGGAAATAAATAATACTAAAATTACGCTTCCTTTTTGGAACTTTTCTTCGAATCATGTGTTTCATTTGTTTGTTGTCCGATGTGAGAATCGGGACGAATTACAAAGTTATTTGAAACAAAACGGCATCGAAACGATGATTCATTATCCCATTGCGCCACACCAACAAAAAGCGCTAGAAAACTGGAATCATTTGTCGTTTCCAATCACCGAAAAAATTCACAATGAGGTTTTGAGTTTGCCAATTAGTCCAGTTTTGACAATCATTGAGGTTGATTTTATTATTCAAAAATTGAATGAATGGACATTTTAATAAAATCATTTAATCGTCCGTATTATCTAGATCGTTGCATTGAAAGCATAAAGAAATTTGCTCAAAATCAGGACTTTAAAATCACGATTCTTGATGATGGAACGCCGCAAAAATATTTGGATAAAATTCAACAAAAACATTCCGAAATTACTATTTTAAAATCGGCCCTATATGATGAAAAATCAAATGCAATAATCAATAAAAGTGCAACGATTAATCATGAAATTCCGATTGATTTATGGGTAAATGCCGCTAAAAATTCGACTAATTATTTTGTGTTAATCGAAGATGATTTTTGGTTTACCGCCCCATTTAATCTTAAAAACATTCGTTTACATCTCAAATCGGATAATATTCAAATGCTCAAATTGTTTTGGTTAGGGAATTCCAATTTAATTGAATCAAATTACACTTCTAAAAACGATTTATATTCTATTTATAGTCCAAATTTATATACCAATAACCCTATTTTATTTCATTTAATTTTTATATTTAACCGTTTTAAATCCAGAAAGTTTTTCGAGTTTTTTGGAATTTATACGGAATCACGTTTGATTGATTATTATAAAATTTATGCCACTTCGGGTGCTATTTTTAAAAGAAAATATTTCCTAAAATTGTGGAAAAATCATACAAACAAAACCGATGAAGGACTTCAATTATTCAATGCTGTTAAATATATGCGTAAGCAAAAAAAAGCGAATTATTTTGGGTTTTATAATACCGAAATTATGAAAACTGGTTTTTTATCCTCGGCGACCAATCAGAATAAAACGTATAAAGATGGCGCTATCGATTTGTTTGTTTTTAATGAAATTATCAACGAAACTTGGTTCAATGACGAATTTGACGCGATGGATAATTTTCCTGATGACCTGAATAGCAATAAAATAGAATCAATTCTTGAAAATAAAAACCATTTGTTGGCACAAGCCGTACAATGGAAAAAATGGGTACAAAAATTTAAAGACCAATATCGATCCTTCGGTTGTGAAATTGATTAAAGAAATGAAAACAGAAAAAGAAAATTCACATAAAACCATTCTGAAAGCCACCGGAATTTTCGGATTTGCTCAAGCCATGAAAATGATTGTGAGTATTATTGGTTCCAAATTTGTTGCTATTTTCTTAGGTCCAATTGGAATTGGAATTCTCGGTTTGTTGAATAATACTGTTTCGATTATTGGTTCGTTGACAAGTTTTGGTCTCGGAATCACAAGTGTCAGAGAAGTTACATTGGCAAATGGCGAAAATGATGCGGTTAAATTTTCAGAACGTGTTCATGTTTTGCATAAACTAGCATTAATTATTGGTGTTTTTGGCGCTTTTTTAACCCTAGTTTTTTCAAAACTTCTTAGTATTTGGACATTTGGCAAGCCTGATTATTATTATTGGTTTGTTTTGCTTTCGGTTAATTTCATCATTTCAAGTAGCACAACAGTGCGATTCTCCATTATGCAAGGTTTGCGAATGGTTAAATCGATTGCTTTTTCGAACGTAATTACTTCCGTTTTAATTACAATTTTTTCAGTTCCAATTTATTATTTTTTCAAATTAGACGGAATTGTAGTGGTTATTTTACTTTCAAGTTGTATCGGTTTTTTAGTAAATTATTATTTCACTCGAAAAGTGCAAATTTTAGCTAATTCTATTTCATTTCCACAAACCATAAAACAAGGAATTCCACTTTTGAAAATGGGTTTTTTATTGTCGATAAACATTATTTTTGGTCAAATTTGTAGTTATATAATTAAAATATATTTGAATGGAAATGGTACTTCCGTTGAAATTCTTGGACTTTTTGAAGTAAGTTCGGTTATTTTATTGTCCTACGTCGGACTGGTTTTTAATGCCATGGGAACCGATTTTTACCCGCGATTGACGGCCATTCAAAACGATAATTTGAAAGTTAGAGAATTGGTCAACGATCAAATCGAAATCGGATTGTTACTTATAACTCCAGCAATTACTTTTTTGTATTTTGTAGCGCCAATTCTTGTTGAATTGCTTTATACCAAAGAGTTTTTGGGTGTTGTGTTGATATTAAAAGCAGCACTTTTCGCTGTAATTATTAAAGCGGTAATTTGGCCATTGGGATTTTTAATTTTAGCTAAAGGAGAAACCAAACTGTATTTTAAGCAAGAAATCATCAGTGATATTTTTTTATTAGTTGCAACAATATCGCTCTATCATTTTTTCGGATTAATTGGTATCGGAATTGCAAGTTTTGTTCAGTTTTCGCTTTATGCATTCTATATTTTACCCGTATTAAAACAGAAATTTGCTTTTACGATTAGAAAAGATACCTACAAAATCATATTGATTTCTATGGTTATTGGGTTGGTTAATTGCTTGATTGTATTTTTAATAGATTATCCGTTTGCGTATTATCCTTTGTTTTTGATTTTGCTTTTTTCGGTCTTATATTCCTACAAAGAACTCGATCGTCGAATCAACATAAAATTCTATTTTTTGAAGATTAAAAATAAATTTAAACGACATGAATAAAGCTGATTTTCCCGCTTTAACAGGCATTCGAGCGATTGCGGCTTATATGGTTTTTTTACACCATTTTAATCCGTTTAATGCTGCTTTTTTTGGCGAAACTTTACATGGTTTTTTTGCCGAATTTCATGTTGGCGTAACCATTTTCTTCGTTTTAAGCGGTTTTTTGATTGCTAATCGGTATTTTGAAGTGCAAGATTTTAGTTTTAAATCCTATTTCATAAAACGTTTTGCAAGGATTTATCCCATGTATTTTATTCTCACCACGGGAACGTTTTTGTTTTGGGCCATTTTTAATAATCAAGCTAATTTAGAAAATCTGACCACCTATTTTTTTAATATTACCTTTTTAAAAGGTTTTTCAAATGACTTAAAATTTTCAGGAATCGCCCAAGGTTGGTCCTTAACCGTCGAAGAAGTCTTCTATTTTCTCGCACCAATTTTCTTTTTGTTATTAAAAAGATCCAAATTGTTTTTGTTCTTTTTGCCTTTCTTTTTATTAAGTTTCGGAATTATTTTGGTTTCCGTTTTTAGCCATTTTAATACTTCTGGATTTATGAACTCCATTGATTTTATGCTCGATTTTACTTTCTTTGGAAGGGTGACAGAATTCTTTATCGGAATTGGTTTAGCATTATTTATAAAAAACCGACCGACTTTATTAAATTTGAAAAACGTTACTTTTTTTGGATATATTTCAATAATTGGTTGTATTTATTGGCTTTCCATTTTAGATACACCCAATGGTTTTGGAACGGATTGTTTTCTTGGAAAAACAATAAATACTTTGATACTTCCGCTTTTTGGAATTTCGCCTTTATTTTTAGGATTAATAACCGAAAAAACAATTTTATCTCGGTTTTTAAGCAACAAACCAATGTTGCTTTTGGGAAAAAGCTCCTATATTTTCTACTTAATTCACATGGGTATTTTTGTATTAATCTTGAATAAAATATTTGAAAACCAAATTTTTACATTTGTGTTTTTGAATGTTATTTCAGTAGTTTTGTATTTATTTTTGGAAAAACCATTAAATTCATGGATTCGAAAACAGATTAATTAATTGTATTTTTTGAATCGTTTTCGCCAGGATATTTCCAATCGCAAAAACAAGTTTTTTAGAAGTAAATCAATATTTTTCGTTCGGAACGAATGGATTATTTCATAATGAATTCGTTTTTGGAGTGCCAAATCTTCCGATTTTGATTTATTGAGTTGTAAAGCTTTTTTAAGAATTTGATAGGTAGAGATATTTATTTTATGGTTGCGTTTGAAAAATTGCGAACCTAATGAATTGGTTACAATTCGTTTTCTAATTAGTACCGAATCTATAAAATCAAATTCATATTTTCTTGAAGCTCGTATCCACAAGTCTAAATCTTCATATGCAAGCGTTTCGTCATAACCATTCAGTTCCTCAAACACACTTTTCTTAATCATCGTTGAAACCGAACAAATACTATTTCCAGTTTTTAAAATGGATTCATAAACATCACCCGTAATGCGTTTTTCAATCACATTTCCTGAATTATTTATAGGAAAATAATTAGATACAAATACGCCATTTTCGTTAATCATTTCGGCATTTCCATAAACAATTCCAAGATTTGGATAGGCGCTTTTCTGAAAAGCATTTACTTGCATTTCGATCCCGTTTGGCAATAAAACATCATCGGCGGCTAAATCAATAATGTAATCGCCTTTTGCTAATTTTAGGACATTGTTAAACGATTTTGTGTTGCCTAAATTAGTTGTATTGGCAATAAAAAGAACCTGCGGATGTTGAACCAACCAATTTTCAATTACCACTTTTGAATTATCAGTACTAAAATCATCAACAATTAATAATTCTATCGGAGCATAATTCTGATTGATTACAGAATTCAAACTTTCAATCACAAATTTTTCATGATTGTAGGATAAACAAATAATAGTAACAAGTGGTTTTTCTTGCATGTTTTTTTAAAAACGTTATATTTGATACGAAAATAACAAATCGTTGATGAAAATCTCTAACAAAAGATATAAAATTGCATTAATTGGCTATCGTTTGAGCAAAGGCGGTGGCGAACGCGTAATGGCAAGATTGTCCGTTTTTTTTGAGAAGCACAATATTGACGTGCATAATATTATCGTAATCGACGAGGTTTCCTATCCTTTTTCGGGACAATTAATTAATCTTGGAAAGCTAAAAAACAAATCCAATGATCCGTTTAATAAACTGAAAAGATTGCGGTTTCTTAAAAATTATTTGACCGAAAATAATTTCGATTTTATTATCGATTTTAGATTTAGAATGAAACCCATTCAGGAATTACTAATCGCCAAATGGCTTTATAAAACCAAAACAATTTTTACGGTTCACAGCTATTTGATTGATAATTATATGCCGAATTGGGCTTTTTTGACTCGTTTTATGTATGGAAATGCTTTCAAAATGGTTTCGATTACCAATAAATCTAAAGAATTAATAGAAAGCAAGCATCATTTAAAAAATGTTGAAACCATTTATAATCCAATTGATTTTGCTGAAATCCAATCGAAATCCAATCAGAAAATGGATTTGAATTTTGATTATATTATTGGCGTTGGTCAAATGGAAACTAACATCAAACAATTTGATAAATTAATTGAGAGTTATTCGAATTCTATTTTGCCCGCCAAAAACATTAACTTGCTAATTTTAGGCGAAGGGAAGTTGATGAATCAATTAATAAAATTAGCCCTCGATAAAGGAATTTCCGACAAAGTGCATTTTTTAGGATTTCAAGAAAATCCATATGCATATCTAAAAAATGCTCAATTTTTCGTTTTAAGTAGTTTGAACGAAGGATTGCCAAACGTGATTTTGGAAGCTTTGGCTTGCCAAACACCCGTAGTGGCTTTTGATTGTTTGTCGGGGCCAAGTGAGATGATTATAGATAAAAATAACGGGCTTTTGGTTGAAAATCAAAACGTTCAAAAACTTACGGAAGCAATGAATTTGTTTGTTGATGACGAAAAACTATATACGTTTTGTAAAGAAAATGCGTTTCAAAGTATCCAACATTTTTCGATAGAAACTATAGGAAATCAATGGTTGGATTTAATGCAAATTAATAATAAATAGTATGACAAAAATTAGCGATTTAGAACTAATACAAATTCCAACGGTTGAAGATTTTCGAGGCAATTTAGCCTTTATTCAAAATGACATTTTGCCTTTTGAATTCAAAAGAATTTATTATTTATTTGATGTTCCAAGTACCGCTTTTCGTGGTGGTCATTCCCATATAAACCAGCATGAAATCTTAATCGCTTTGAGTGGTAGTTTTGAAGTTACAGTTAACGACGGAAAGGATAAAAAAAGTTATTTATTAAACAAACCCAATATTGGATTACATATTCCAACGGGAATTTGGCGGGAATTAGAAAATTTTTCTTCTGGCGCAGTTTGTTTAGTTTTGGCTTCGGATGATTTTGAAGAAGCGGATTATATTCGAGATTATGAAGACTTTTTGCACCATAATAAATGAAAATTCTTTTTATAGTTCCCAAAATAAATAACGCAGACGGAATCGCAAGAGTGATTGCCATAAAGGCAAATTATCTTATTGATAACTATGGATATGAAATTGTAATTCTAACCCAAAACAATGGAAATACACCGCTTTTTCATCATTTTAATGAAAAGATAGATTTTCTTGACATGAAACTTAAGGGTAATCTTTTTTCATTCATAGGCTCATATAGATCACAACTAAATTCAAGAATTAAGTCGATTAATCCTGATCGAATTATTATATGTGATAATGGGTTAAAGGCCTTTTTAATACCGTTTTTAGTAAAATCTAAAATCCCTTTAATACTTGAAATTCATAGTTCTATTTTTATTGAAGAACAGTATAATAAACAAAATTTTTTCCTACAAATTAAATCCAAACTAATTTATTTTTATAAGCAATTTGGTGCTTCCAAATTCGATAAATTTATTGTAGAAACGCAAGAAAGTATCATAGAATGGAAAGTAAAAAATGGTATTGTAATTCCAAATCCTATTTGGTTTTCAACTGACAAAACTGCTGATTTGAATCAAAAAAATGTAATTGCTGTTGGTCGTCATGTGTATGAAAAAGGATTTGATCGATTACTCGAAATTTGGAAAAAAGTGCTAATTAAATATCCCGATTGGAACCTGACAATTTACGGAAAAAACAATCCTGATTTTGATTTAATTACCTTGGCCAAAAAACTTGAAATTGAAAAAAATATCACGTTTTGTGACCCCGTTAAAAATATTAATGAAAAATATTTGGAAGCATCTATTTATTTAATGACCTCGCGATTTGAGGGCTTTGGGATGGTTCTTATTGAAGCAATGGCTTCCGGATTGCCTTGTATTGCTTATGATTGTCCGTGTGGTCCACGAACGATTATCGAGAATAAAACAAATGGTTTATTGATTGAAAATGGTAATAAAAATCAATTCGTCCAAGCGTTAGAGAATTTAATAGAAGATGAAAATCAGCGTTTTGAAATGGGTAAAAACGCTAAATCATCCATAAATAAATATCAAATAGATGCCATTATGAATTCTTGGAATGCAGTTTTAAAATCGTAAAGTGTTTAAAATAAACTACTAAAATATCCTAAACGATAAATGTCAAAAACAAACAAAGAAGGATTCTTGCTGGCTAAGTTTTTTAGTAAAAACGGCTTTGTTATTCTAAATAAAATTGCCACTACAAATACCAATTTCATTTTTTGAATCGAATAGAACAAACGTGATAATCCAATATAATTCTTTGGAATATGGTTGTTTTCAATCAGAAATTTTAGTGCAATTATTGATTCGTTTTCTTTTTTTATAGCCATTTCAAAATCATCCAAACCAAGATGAAAAACGGGGTTTTCAATATGAATAATTGGAATTTTTGCTTGTTTTAATTGATAGGAAAATAACGTGTCTTCATGACGTAGATTTGGAATAGTTTCATTAAAATTAACTTTCTCAAACACCGATTTTTTTATCATAAAATTCAAAGTTAAAAATCTCAAATAGGGATTTTCTTCTCGAGTTTTTACGCAAAGTGCTTCTCTCGAATGACCATATTTATAGCGTAATAGGTGGCTTTTTTTTGGTTTTTCTTTTTGGTATTGAATTCCTCCGTAAACAATTTTTTCTTCTTCATTTATGTGAAATAAATATTTGGAAATAAAATCATTAGCCACTGGAATTGTGTCTGAATCCAAATATAAAAGATTGTCAAAAGACGCTTTTTTTGCTAATAAATTTCGAATGGCGCTACGTCCGATATTTTCTTTTAAAATTTCAAATGAACAAAAATCAAACTCATTAATTTTATTGTTTTCGATTTCTAATTTTTGAGAGCCATCATCCAAAACCAAAATTTCAAATTCAATCCCAGTTTCTTTGGCCTGTTTTTGAAGTTCATTTACAAGCGAAAAAGCATTGTAATTATATGTTGGAATTAGAATGGATAACATTAAACCGTTTTTTGAACCACCTCAAAAATGGTTGCGTCTTCACATTTCAAAGTTTTGGATGGAAATTTCATCAGAAGGGCATAATCGTGCGTGGCCATAATGATGGTTTTTCCATTTGCATTAATTTTACGCAAAACTTCCAAAACTTCAACACTGGTTTGTGGATCAAGATTTCCAGTTGGTTCGTCCGCAAGAATTAGTTCGGGGTCGTTCAATAGCGAACGAGCAATGGCAATGCGTTGTTGTTCGCCTCCAGACAATTGATGTGGCATTTTTGATGAAAAAGCTCTCATATCTACTTTGTCCAAAACTTCATCAATTTTGGTTTGCATTTCCTTAACATCGTTCCAGCCCGTTGCTTTTAGTACAAACAACATGTTTTCGTTTACGCTACGATCGGGAAGTAATTTAAAATCTTGAAAAACAATTCCGATTTTTCGTCTTAAAAAAGGAATATCATCCTCTTTTAAAGTCGCCAAATCAAATCCAACAATGTGCGCTTCGCCTTCGGTTAATGGCAAATCGGCATAAAGTGTTTTCATAAAACTACTTTTTCCAGAACCCGTTTTTCCAATAATATAAATGAATTCTCCTGGAGAAACTTCTAAATTTATATTCGATAAAACGGCATTATTTTCCTGATAAATCGTTACGTTTTTTAAAGCAAGAATCTGTTCTGACATGGATTGTTGTATTTTGTTTTTGTAAAAGTAATAAGATTTAATCAAATGGCAATTTTCAAGTTGCATTTATCAAACAATTTTACATTGTTCAAAAAAGTGTTCATAATAAAAAGCAATCATAGGGCGTTATTCATTTTAGAATGCGATATATTTGAAACTACTAAATATTATTACTATGCTCAAAAAATCTAGGCTTTTATTCGTTTTGGTTTTTATTGGATTATCCAATTTGTATGCTCAAAAATCGACCATTTATTCCCATGATTTAACCGAATTTAATAATGCAATTGTGTTGTATCACGAAGGACAATTCCAATCGGCCCGGTTTATTTTTGACAAAGTAAAATTAGAAAACTCCGATTCGGAAGTCCAATCCGATTGTGCTTTTTTTAGTGCCAATTGCGGAATTAAACTGCAACAAGCGAATTCCGATTTAGAAATGACCGATTTTATTTCGAGTTATCCAACAAGTATTCATCAAAACGAAGCCTATGTTGAGTTGGCTAATTTCTATTTTGAACAATCCGATTTTGAGGCGGCTTTGCCTTGGTTTGAAAAAATAGAAGAAGGAAATTTGGATTCGGATTCTTTAGAAAAATTTTACTTTCAAAAGGCTTATGTTTTTTTTGTTTCCAAAAATAAAAAAGATGCGATTGCTTTTTTTAATAAAGTAGTTGAAACTAAAAAATATGGTCCTCAAGCCAAATATTATCTAGGTTTTATGGCTTATGAAGGCGACGATTATAAAAAAGCAAACCGCTATTTTGATGCCGTTTCTAGCGATGAAAATTTCAAAGACAAACTTTCCTATTTTCAAGCGGATATGAGTTTTAAATCAGGGAATTTTCAAAAAGCAATTGATTTAGGTGGATTAGCAATGGCAAAATCAAACGCTTCCGAAAAATCGGAATTGAATAAAATCATTGGCGAAAGCCATTTTAATCTAAAACAATACGACCAAGCGATTCCTTATTTGAATCAATATAAAGGAAAAAAAGGAAAATGGAGCAACACAGATTATTATCAATTGGGATTTGCCCATTATCAGCAAAACGATTTTGAAAATGCCATTCTAAATTTCAATAAAATCATCAGTGGAAATGACTTTGTAGCTCAAAATGCCTATTATCATTTGGGCGAAAGCTATTTGAAAACCGACAAAAAACAACAAGCGTTAAATGCTTTCAAAAACGCTTCCGAAATGACTTTTGAACTAAAAATTCAAGAAGATGCTTTTTTGAATTACGCCAAATTGAGCTACGAGATTGGTAATTCCTATCAAAGTGTTCCCGATGTTTTGTCCGGATTTATTACTAAATATCCAAATTCGCCTAATAAAGATGCGGTCGAATTGCTTTTAATTAATTCGTTTGTTTCCTCAAAAAACTACAAAGGCGCTTTAGAATTATTAGAAAAAAATAAAAATGTTGCCAATAAATTAATTTATCAAAAAGTGACTTTTTATCACGGTTTAGAATTGTTTACCGATAGCAATTATCAGGAGGCTTTGGCGATGTTTAACAAATCGAATGGTGCGGGTTTAAATCCAAAATTCAATGCTCGAGCTACTTTTTGGAAAGCGGAAACCGAATTTGTATTGGATAATTTCAAAGATGCGTTATTGAGTTTCAAACAATTTATGGCTTTTGAAGAAGCTAAAACAACATCCGAAATCAAAAATAGCAATTACAATATTGCGTATTGTTATTTTAAGTTGAAAGAATACGACCAAGCGGGGAATTATTTTCAAAATTATATTGATGGAGAAAAGGAAGATAAATTGCGTTTAAAAGATGCTTATTTGCGATTGGCCGACAGCCGTTTTGTTACTGCAAAATATTGGCCCGCCATGGATGCGTATAATAAAGTTATCGAATTGAAAAGTGTAGATGCGGATTATGCGGCATTTCAAAAGGCAATTAGTTATGGTTTTGTGGATAAAAATGATAAGAAAATTGACGATTTGAAGAAATTTATTACGGTTTATCTTCAATCGCAATATCGGGACGACGCCCTTTTTGAACTTGGAAATGTTTATGTAATTGAGAATAAAAATGATTTGGCCATAAAAACATACGACCAATTAATCGCCGAATTTAATAACGGTTCTTATGCGTCAAAAGCGATTTTGCGTCAAGGATTAATTTATTTTAATACTGAAAAAGACGAATTGGCCATTTCAAAATTCAAGAAAGTGGCCGCTGATTTTCCAAAATCCGCGGAAGCTTTGGAAGCCGTTTCAACCGCGAGAACTATTTATGTTGATAATGGAAAAGTCGATGAATATGCAGTTTGGGTGAAAACCTTAGACTTTGTTTCGGTTTCGGATGCCGATTTAGATAACGATACTTTTGAAGCTGCCGAAAAACAATATTTGCAAAACAATAGCAAACTAGCTATTACTAATTTTTCGAGTTATGTGACTAAATTTCCAAACGGAATACATGCTTTGAAAGCCAATTTCTATTTGGCGCAATCCTATTATTCGGAGGGATTAGAAAGCAATTCGATTCCCAATTATGAGTTTGTTATTGCTAATCCGAGAAATGAATTTACCGAACAATCATTGGTTCGTTTGGCGCAAATTTATTTAAAATCCAATGAAAACGAAAAAGCAATTGTGGTTTTAAAACGTCTGGAAACAGAAGCTGATTTTCCGCAAAACGTTACTTTTTCGCAAGCCAATTTGATGAAAATCTATTACGAACAAAAGGAATATCCAAATTCGGTTATTTATGCTGAAAAAGTTTTGAATAATCCAAAAACGGACGATAAGGTAAAAAGTGACGCCCAAATCATGGTCGCACGTTCCGCAATGCAAACGAATGATGAGGTTAAAGCCAGATCGGCTTATTTAAAATTAGCCGCAATTGCAACTGGCGAATTGGCTGCTGAAGCATTATATTATGACGCCTTTTTTAAGAACAAAGACGGTAATTTTGAAACCTCCAATTTGGCGGTTCAAAATTTGACAAAAGATTATTCGGGGTATAAATATTTTGGCGCAAAAGGATTGGTTGTTATGGCAAAAAACTTTTATGGTTTGAAAGATAGTTTTCAAGCGACGTATATTTTAGAAAGCATCATCAAGAATTTTACGACTTTTTCAGATGTTGTTGAAGAAGCTCAAAAGGAATTGGATGTTATTAAAACAGAGGAAGCCAAAACGAATTCGTCGGTTAAAG
>CAIMBK010000119.1 GCA_903839195.1 uncultured Bacteroidota bacterium
TCACGAGAACGAAAAATGGCTGGTATTTCGGTTTCCATCGTCACATTAGAGGATGGAACTATTTGTCCTATTCTGTATTTTTTCATTATTTTATATTTAATTGAAAAGCGGCAAGTTTTTCGCAAAGTTGGCAAAGTCTATCTTCTTTGTTCTCTTTTCTGAAAGAATTAAATCTCTTTTACCGTATTTCTAATCGTTCCAATTCCCTCGACGGTACATTCTATAACATCGCCATCATACAACCATTCTTGAGGACTTCTTCCAGCACCAACTCCTGAAGGGGTTCCTGTGGCAATAATATCTCCAGGTTCTAAAGTAAAAACGGTACTCAAATCTTCAATCAAATCATTGATATTGAACAATAGAAATTGGGTATTCGAATTTTGTTTTTCAATGCCATTAACTGTCAATGATAAATTCAAATGATGTGGATTCGTCATTTCGTCTTTTGTAACTAAATACGGTCCCATTGGCGCAAAAGTATCTTGACCTTTCGAAACAATCCATTGTCCTTCACGTCGGCAATCACGAGCAGAAATATCGTTGATAACGGTATAACCAAAAACATAATCCATAGCATTTTCTTTAGAAACATATTTTCCTTTTTTGCCAATGATTACAGCCAATTCCACTTCCCAATCCAATTGCTCGGTTAGTTTGGTGTTTTTTATAATTTCAGTATTTGTTCCCGTAACTGTTGTTGGCGGTTTTGAAAAAATAATCGGTTTTTGAGGTAATTTTCCTGTTGTGTCTAATGTTCGAGCGCTTTCCGCAACGTGTTCGGTGTAATTCAAACCAATTCCGATGATGTTTTTTCTTGGTTTTTCGATAGGAGCAAGAATCGTGATTTCATCAAATGAATAACTGATTTCGGCCAGTTCAGCAGGATTAGCATCTTCAACTAAAGAATTGATTTCGTCTATAACTTCAATTCCCATATCGATTAATTCCAGCATAGAATTTGGTAATGGAAAATTGACGATTTCACCAAAATCTTCCATATCAACGACTTGATTGTTATGAATAAATCCTAATCTGGATTCTGATGTTTTTGTTTTGTAAGTGAGTAATTTCATAATTTTTGTTTAACCGCAAAGAACGCTAAGATTTACGCAAAGTTCGCTAAGGTTTATTATTGTTGATATTTAAATTTTTTATTGTAATTGAAATTGTCATTGTTTTTGAAATCCACCATCTTCTTCTAATACTTTCTCTTGAAACAATCCCAACGCTTCCATTACAGGCAAATCATTAAATGAAAAAAGACACGCGTCTTCTGTTTCTGAAAGATTCACATGTTCATGCCAAGCCCAACTCGGAACACAGAAAATATCTCTTTCTTTCCAATCGAAACGTTTTCCATTAATAATGGAATATCCACGACCTTTAGCGCATTGGTATACAAATGAACCGGTATGTTTGTGCGCTTTTCCTTTGAATCCTGCAGGTAATAATTGCATTGCTGCTCCCATCGTTTGCATCACGTGTCCACCAGTTAACGGATTGGAATACTGCATTAAGATTCCGTCAAAATCATTAACTTCATTCACTTTTGAAGCTTCTATTAGAGCTGGATAAACGCTTTTCCATGAGTATTTAAATAATGGTGAATAGGGTTTGTCCCAAATGGCATCTGCGGGAATTAATCCAGCACATCCGAAGGTTATTGATGAATGATTCGTTGGGTTAATCAAAGGTTGTTTTCCGTTAAATACAGCATAATCATTTGCTTCCAAAGCGTTTACTAACGGAATATCCAAACCATCTTGCCAAATACACGTTTTCCCATTCGCGTCAACGCCATGTTCGTGCCAAGTAGAATTGGGAGTAATAACGAAATCATTGACTTCGAAAGTGATTTTGTTTCCATCAACTACTGTGTAACCACCTTCGCCTTCCATAATAAAACGAAGGGCAGAAGCTTTGTGTTTATGAGCCGATGTGCTTTCGCCGGGACGTGTCACTTGGATTCCTGTGTATAACCAACCCACTGCGGCTGAAACGTCTTTGCGTTTGTCGTTTACCAAATAAACAACACGTCGTCCAGCTTGTTCGGGAGTTACTAATTCGGATGATTTTAAAACTAAACCACGTAAATCATCATATTTCCAAAGCATTGGAACAGACGAAGATCGGGGTTCCCATGGTTCAATATCATTGGCAACCGTCCATAAAGCGCCAGCGCCTAATTGTTCTAATTCTCTATAATACGCTTCAAGTTCGGGAGTGTTTTGAACTCGTGCTCTTCCAATTTGATCGTCAGAATGTTTTGCTTCCATAGTTTATTTG
Organism: uncultured Bacteroidota bacterium; assembly: GCA_903839195.1. Lineage (GTDB taxonomy): Bacteria > Bacteroidota > Bacteroidia > Flavobacteriales > Flavobacteriaceae > Flavobacterium. The sequence continues at coordinate 2,290 of CAIMBK010000119.1, forward strand.
TTATTAAACGCTTCGTGATTGTCTATAAAAGTAATATTTCTTGTCGGTGCTGTATTTACTCGTAAATCAAAAATATCAAAGCGGTTGTAATGTCCTAATATATCGTGCATTTGCTTAGGCTGGATACATTTTTCTAAATCAATATCGGCATAAACAATTCCTTCTTCATCAATTAATGGTGTTCCGATTGCAGCACCATTAGGACCTATAAATCCTGAAAAAGCTGAGTTTTTTCGAGTTAACAATTCATCCACATTGGGAACATCTTCGCGTAAAGCATCTTTAATTTCCTGAGAAATAGTCGAGCACGAAACAATTGTAAATAATTTCCCTTCAAAGGAATGAGCGGCAGCACGAATTTTAATTGCTTCAGCCATATCATAATCGGGTGGGGCAACGGGCAACGAAATATAATTGGCTACGTGAATCAATTCGCCTTGCGTCAATAAAGTAAATCGTGCTAAAGTATTCGTATTTTCGCCACAAGCCAAAGTTCCAATTGGACCAATTTTAGTATCATAAACTTTCAAAGAAGAACCATCGCCAGAAGTCCAAGTGAGTTTTTCTGCCCAAGTTGGAACTAATTTCCGATGTTTTCCAATTAGAATTCCTTTATTATCAATGATTAAATTGGTGTTATAAATTTCGCCAAAACTCGAACCTTGTTCGTTAATTCCGATAACAATATGAATGTTGAATTCTTTGGCGGCTTCACAAATTCGTTTGACTTCGGAACCACTTGTTGTTATGGCACTTTTGTATAATTTTTCGTACCATTTACTTCCTTGAACGGGCGTCATTATCCAGTTCCAATAGGGATATCCTGAAACAAATACTTCCGGAAAAGCAATTAATTCGGCACCATTTGAAGCTGCTTCTTTAATAAATAAAATTGCTTTGTCAATAGTTTTATCAGCGTCTAAAAAAACGGGAGACGTTTGAACTGATGCTGCTTTGAATTTTGAAAATTCCATTTTTGATAAATTATATTTAGGTAAAAAAGCGATTATTTAAACAAATAACCTTCTAATTTTTTCTTCATTTCCTTTGAAAAGGGCGCTGCTTTTATTTGATTCCGATTGTCTAAAAAAGTAACGTTTACAAGCGTCACTTCTCCTTCAATACAAATTTCTTTAAGTTCGTTTTCAAATTTAAAACCACAAAGCATTGAAGCGCTTCCAATTCGTTTTATCCATAAATATTTGGTTAAAACTTCGCCTAATCGTGCAGGTTTTTTAAACTGAACCATTAAATCTACGGTTGGAATTCCGCCCGTTTCGTGCATTTCACTGAAAGGTAATTCTAATGCTTCTTCGTAAAAGTCTTCGACAATGCCATTTAACATTTCGAAATAACGCGGATAAAAGACAATTCCTGCAAAGTCTACGTGTTGAAATCGAACTTTTTCTTGTTTAATAAAAGATACATTCATATTATTTATTTTAATTTAAATCGTTGAATTTTTCCGGTTTCTGTTTTGGGTAAAACATCATGAAACCTAATAATTCTTGGATATTTATAAGGTGCTGCAACTTCTTTGAACCAATCCTGAATGGATTTCGCCAGATTGTCATTTGCGGAAGCGTGATTTTTTAATACAATATTCGCACAAACGAGCATCCCCCGATTTTCATCTGGAATACCAACAACAGCACATTCTAGAATTTCATCGTGAGTCAAAAGTACGCTTTCTACTTCAATTGCGGCAATATTATATCCCGAAGAAATTATCATATCATCGCCACGAGCCACAAACCAAAAATAGCCATCTTCGTCTTTTTTGAAAATATCACCCGTGAGATTCCATTTGTTTTGAACGTATTCGGATTGTTTTTCAGGACGATTCAAATATTTACAACCTGTAATTCCACGAACGGCTAATTTACCCATTTCATTTATTGGAACTTCATTGCCATTTTCGTCAATAATTTTGGCTTCGTATCCGTGAATTGGTAATCCCGTTGCGCCTGGTTTCATGTTTTCTTCATTCGAAGAAATGAAAATATGAAGCAATTCCGTAGCGCCAATTCCATCAATAATCTTTAATCCTGTGGCATTATACCAATCATCCCAAACTTTTAAAGGCAAATTTTCACCTGCCGAAACGCATTTTCGTAAGCTAGAAATATCAAAATCATTTACTTTTTGAGTAATCATTCGCCAAGCCGTTGGAGCGGTAAAACAAATAGTAATTTGAAATTCTTCTATGGCTTTTAATAAAATTTCGGGTGATGGTTTTTCAATTAAAAATGTGGTGGCTCCATAATAAAAAGGGAACAAAACCAATCCGCCCAAACCAAATGTAAAACCAAGTGGAGGGCTTCCGGTAAAAATATCATCCGATTTTGGTTGTAAGGCATATTTCGGAAATGCTTCACAAATTAATAAAATGTCTTTATGAAAATGCGCGGTCATTTTAGGTAATCCCGTAGTTCCTGATGTAAATCCGATAATGGATACCGCTTCCGCAAATGATGGAAAATTTGAAAAATTGGTCGATTTTGATGCCATTAAAGTTTCTAATTCCGCCTGAGTTTCATTTGATCCATCAAAAACACAAACCGATTTTAAGAAGGGTGAATTTACATTTAAAAGGGCATCTTCCAGTCGAATATCACAAAGCGCATGAGAGATTTCAGCACATTCAATCATGGTTTCTAATTCCTTTTCTCGTAGCAACGGCATTGTGGCCACAACAATTCCACCCGATTTTAAAACCGCAAACCAACACGCAACAAACATAGGATTATTAGCCGAACGAATCAAAACACGGTTTCCTGAAACCAATCCCAAATCATCTACAAGTACGTGCGCAATTTGGTTTGATTTGTCATATAAATTCTGAAAAGTCCATATTTCCTGAAATGTACGAATGGCAATCGAATTGCCACGACCTTCATTAATATGAATATCAAGAAGTTTTTCGACACAATTTAAATGATTATCAAATTGAAAATCAGGATGATTCAACAAATAATCGGGCTGAAATTGTTCGTCAGGCAAATGAATATGTGCAAAATTATCTTCAAAATGTATCATGGTTACAACTTCTTATTACTTTTTGGTTTCAGCGCTTTTTTCATTCCTTCCAATTGTTTTCTTTCAGAAGCTTTTAATGGAAATAAATGAGAAATTCCGGCCTTATATTGGTTTGGAATATCGTCGGCTTTAAATTGTTCGTAGGCTTGAGCGTTTCTTACAAAATTGGCATCTAATAATAATGGTCTTCCAAGTGCAACTAAATCGGCTCGACCGTTTAATAATATGGTATTTATTTGATCAATATCTTGTATATAACCCGCAGTAATTGTGGGAATGGAAACCGAATTTCGAATGGCATCGGAAAAAGGCGTTTGCCACATTCGACCTAAAATCGGTTTTTGATTTTCGACAGTATTTCCAGTTGAAACATTAATAATATCAGCGCCCGCTTTTTTGAAAGCCGTTGCAATTTGTAGCACATCGGCTTCGGAAATTCCGTTTTCGGCCCAATCAGAAGCAGAAATTCTAACGGACATCGGTTTATCTGGATTGAAAACTTTTCTTATTTCGTTAAAAACTCGCAATGGGAATTTCAACCTGTTTTCAATGCTACCGCCAAATTCATCCTTTCGAATATTCGTTAAAGGAGAAAGAAAAGAAGCTAATAAAAATCCGTGATGCGCTTGTAATTCAATCATATCGAATTCGGCGGCATCGGAATTATTTGCGGCTTGAACAAATTCAGAAACGATTTGATTCATGTCGTCCAAAGTCATTTCTTTTGGAACTTTATTATTGGAAGAAAATGGAATCGGTGAGGCTGAAATCAAATCCCAACCATCTTTTTCTAAAGGAATATTATTACCAAATGAAGGAACGTTTATAGCGCCTTTTCGACCAGAATGGCCTAATTGAATTCCAACTTTTGATTTGCTATTTTCGTGAATAAAATTGTTAATTTTTTTCCATTCAACTACTTGATTTTCATTCCAAATACCTGCACAACCTAAAGTAATACGGCCTGAACTTGAAACGGCGGTCATTTCAGTCAAAATTAATCCGACACCTCCGGTAGCGCGCGAACCATAATGTACCACATGCCAATTGTTAACCAATCCGTTTTCAGCGGAATATTGTCCCATTGGCGACATGACGATTCGGTTTTGTAATTCTAAATTTCTTAGTTTGAAAGGTGAAAATGCGGCCGATTGATTTTTGAGATTGTAATTGGCATTGAATTCTTCTAAAACTTTATCCGTAAAAGAACTATCACGTAATCTTAGATTTTCATAAGTTACTTTTTTGGAACGCGTCATACAACCAAAAGCAAATTGCTGAAAATTATGTTTTGCATTTCGATCCATATTTTCAAACCAATCTAAAGAAACTAGCGCGGCATATTGAATCATTTCGACAGTATTTCTGCGATTTCTGTCATATTGTTGAAAAGCAGCTTGAATGTCATTTGGATTTGCCACAACAGCATCCGATAAACCAATTGCAGAATCCATGGCTAATTTTGTTCCCGAACCAATAGAATAATGTGCGGTGGCTTTGGCATCGCCCAATAATACAATATTTTTATGATGCCAATTTTCGTTGGTAATATGTGGGAATTGGCGCCAATGCGATTTGTTTGAAATCAATGCATGACCATCTAATTCTTCCTTAAATAGTTCAGAAATTTTGTCAATTGTATCCGTTTCGTTTGTAATTTCAAAACCAGCTTTATTCCAAGTTTCATCAGAACATTCAAAAATCCAAGTGCTCATTCCTTTTTCGTATTGATAGGAGTGAGCTACAAACATTCCGTGAGGCGTATTTCTGAAAAAATAAGTAAAAGCATCAAGTGGTTTTGTGGATCCTAGCCAAACAAATCGGTTTTTCTTGAGCGTAATTTTGGTGCCAAATTCTTCCTGAAACTGAGTGCGAATGGCGCTACCAATTCCGTCGGAAGCAATAATGATATCAGCATCTTTGAATTGATTTAGATTATCTACATTTTGTTCAAAATGCAAATTAACACCTTCTTCGATGCAACGTTGTTGCAATAATTGCAATAATGTTTTTCTGGAACAACCGCAAAAACCATTTCCAGCAATACTGACTTCTTCGCCGTCGCGAGCGATGATAATATCGTCCCAATAGGCAAATTTGCTTCTGATTAATTCGTAGGATTGCATATCGCGTTTCAAGAATTCGCCTAAAGTTTCGTCCGAAAAAACAACTCCAAAACCAAAACTATCATCGGGTTTATTGCGTTCGTAAATATCGATTTGGCAATTCGGCATTGCTTTTTTTGTCAAAATTGAGAAGTACAAACCTCCGGGACCGCCGCCAATAATTGCTATTTTCATTTATTATCTTTTAATAGAGAAAATTTCTCCTAATTTGCTATAATTTGATCCTGCCAACCGCGCAATTGGTTTGTAGGTTTCCATATTTATTTTATAATCATCTAATAAAACGCTTTCATCAATATGAAAAAGCACTATTTTTCCAATAATTATGGTTGCTCCTCCAAATTTATGATTTTCTAAAGAATAATGATGTACTAATTCGCATTCCATTGTAATTGGACTTTCTTTTACCCGTGGCGGCTTAATTAAGATGGATGGAATAGGAGTGAGGCCGGCCAATTTAAATTCACTTTCTGAATAAGGAATGGGTTTTGAGGTTTGATTCATTTGTTCGGCAAGCGCTTCGGTAACCATATTTACAACAAACTGCTTGGTTGCCAAAATATTATTTAAGGTGTCTTTATTAGTATGGTTGGTCTGAACTGTTGAAAACATAATGTGCGGTGGATCATCGCCTGCAGCGTTGAAAAACGAGAAGGGTGCCAAATTATCAATTCCATCTTCGCTTATGGAAGAAATCCATGCAATTGGGCGAGGAATTATGGCGCCTGAAAGCAACTTATAAATTGCAGATTGTTCGATTTCATTGGGATTGAATTGCATCATAAGTTTTTTACAAATTAAATAAAAAAATAGCACAAATATTATTGTAACTATTTTTTTTTAGGGTTTAAAGTTTAATTTAATAATAAATATCTTAA
>CAIMBK010000120.1 GCA_903839195.1 uncultured Bacteroidota bacterium
AAAAGAAAAACAATCATGATTAATCCTGCAACAAGTGACGCTTTTTCGGATTCAATATGACCATGTTTTGCTCTCAAATCGACCACAATCGGAATGGTTCCAACAATATCAATTACAGCAAACAACACCATTCCAACCGTCGCAATTTCTTTGAAATCCAATTCCATTTGTTTCTTTATTTATTGGTGCAAAAGTATTGTTTTTATTACCATCATATGTGAATTGTATATTAATTTTCGGCTTTCAATTGTAAAAACATTCTGTACCTTTGCCAAATGTTTCAAATAGGAAAAACCATTGTCTCGGAAGACATTTTAGAAAAAGAATTTGTTTGCAATTTATCCGCTTGCAAAGGCGCATGTTGCGTGGATGGCGATGCCGGAGCTCCTTTGAGCGCTGACGAAACCAAAATCTTGGAAGCCATTTATCCCAAAGTGAAACCCTTTCTTCGAAAAGAAGGTATTGCGGCTATCGAAGCGCAAGGCACTTGGACAAAAGGAACCGATGGCGATTTGGAAACGCCACTTATCGACAATAAAGATTGCGCCTATGTAATTTATGATGGAAAAACCGCACTTTGCGGTATCGAACAAGCCTATAATCAAGGAGAAATTGACTGGAAAAAACCCGTTTCGTGTCACCTGTATCCGATTCGAGTGAAAGATTTTACTGAATTTGCCGCGGTCAATTATGACAAATGGGAAATTTGCGACGACGCCTGTTCGTTGGGAAAAGAATTAGAAGTTCCCGTTTATAAATTTGTCAAGGAAGCCTTAGTTCGAAAATTTGGAGAAGATTGGTATTTGGAACTCGAAAAAGTGGCCCAAGAAATCAATAAGTAAATCTTAAAAACCGTTACTCATTTTCTTTTTTAATTTTTATTAAACCCCTTGATTTTAGGGGACTACTCTTGTTTTTTAATTTTTACACTACTGATTTTCAATACTTTAAAAAATAATTGCAAAATATATAATTTTCGGCACTTTGTTAAAAACTATGTCCGATTGTGAATAAGTTTGGCTTTCTTTTTACAATTCAAATGACAATCTTTGTAAACCATTTAGGCGCAAAAAAATCTATTATCAATTCAATTAAAGTCAACCATTTATGTCAAAAGTAGAACCAATCTTACAGGAAAACAAAAACCGATTTGTGATTTTTCCGATCAAGCACCATGATATATGGGAATGGTATAAGAAAATGGAAGCTAGTTTTTGGACAGCAGAAGAAATTGATTTGTCGCAAGATTTGAACGATTGGAACAATAAATTATCCACGGACGAAAAATATTTTATCAAACATATTTTGGCTTTTTTCGCTGCTTCTGACGGAATTGTAAATGAAAATCTAGCCGAGAATTTTGTTAATGAAGTACAATATGCCGAAGCTAAATTTTTCTATGGTTTTCAAATCATGATGGAAAACATTCATAGCGAAACCTATTCGCTTTTGATTGATACTTACGTGAAAGACGAAGCCGAAAAAGATCAGTTGTTTAATGCCATTGAAGTATTTCCAGCCATTAAGAAAAAAGCCGATTGGGCAATAAAATGGATCGAGTCTGATTCGTTTGCCGAACGACTAATTGCGTTTGCAGCTGTGGAAGGAATTTTCTTCTCGGGCGCTTTTTGTTCTATTTTCTGGTTGAAAAAACGTGGTTTAATGCCTGGCTTGACATTTTCTAACGAATTAATTTCTCGGGATGAAGGGGTTCATTCAGATTTTGCGGTTCATTTGCATAACCATCATTTGGTGAATAAAGTGCCAAAAGTAAGAATTAGAGAAATTATTGTGGAAGCGTTGCGCATTGAAAGAGAATTTATTACCGAGTCGCTTCCGGTAAGTTTGATTGGAATGAATGCCGGTTTGATGACCCAATATTTAGAATTTGTAACCGACCGATTATTGGTAGAATTAGGTTGTGAAAGAGAATACAATACCTCAAACCCATTTGATTTTATGGACATGATTTCGCTTCAAGGAAAAACTAATTTCTTTGAGAAAAAAGTGGCCGAATATCAAAAAGCGGGCGTGATGAATACCGATAGCGATGCCCAAAAAATTAGCTTCGACGCCGATTTTTAGAAAATAATTCCACACCATTTAAAGCAGCTGTTTTTTTGAATAGCCCAAATAAAGAAAAATTTTATCCTAGTATCTGAAGCCCTAGCCCAGATAGTAATGGAAATCCTTTTTATTTTTTTCTTTTTAAAAAATAAAAAGATTGCAATGGATAGCTGGAAACAGCTCCAAAAAAAATATTACAAATAACGAAAAACAGCGAAGGGATTTTCTGTTTTTAAAACACAAAAAAGTATGTACGTAGTAAAAAGAGACGGCCACAAAGAGCCTGTAATGTTCGACAAAATCACAGATAGAATTAAAAAACTATGCTATGGTTTAAATGATTTGGTAGATTCTGTAAAAGTAGCCATGCGCGTTATTGAGGGGTTATATGACGGTGTAACCACTTCAGAATTAGATAATTTGGCAGCCGAAACTGCCGCTTCAATGACCATTGCTCACCCAGATTATGCGCAACTAGCAGCTCGAATTGCTATTTCTAATTTACATAAAAATACCAACAAATCTTTTTCGGAAACCATGAATGAAATGTTTCATTATGTGAATCCGAGAACCAACCAAGAAGCACCTTTATTGTCAGAAGAAGTGCATCAAGTGATTATGAAAAATGCCGAATTTTTGAATTCGCACATTATCTATAACCGTGATTTTAACTACGATTATTTTGGTTTCAAAACCCTTGAACGTTCCTATTTGCTCAAAATAAACGGTAAAATCGTCGAAAGACCGCAACATATGTTGATGCGTGTTTCAGTGGGAATTCACCTAAACGATTTGGATTCGGTGATTGAAACCTACGACTTAATGTCGAAAAAATTCTTCACACACGCTACGCCAACGCTATTCAATGCAGGAACACCAAAACCTCAAATGTCTTCTTGTTTCCTTTTGGCGATGCAAGACGATAGTATTGACGGAATTTACGACACGTTGAAACAAACCGCAAAAATCTCGCAATCGGCGGGTGGAATCGGATTGTCTATTCACAATGTTCGCGCCACTGGTTCTTACATTCGTGGTACCAACGGAACCTCAAACGGAATTGTCCCAATGCTTCGTGTTTTTAACGATACGGCGCGTTATGTCGATCAAGGAGGTGGAAAAAGAAAAGGAAGTTTTGCCATTTATATAGAAACGTGGCATGCCGATATCTTCGAGTTTTTGGACTTGAAAAAGAATACTGGAAAAGAAGAAATGCGTGCGAGAGATTTATTCTTCGCGATGTGGACTTCCGATTTATTCATGAATCGTGTACAGGAAGACAGCTATTGGACTTTGATGTGTCCAAACGAATGTCCAGGTTTGTATGATGTTTATGGCGAAGAATTTGAAGCCATGTATATTGATTACGAAACCCGCGGAAAAGGTCGTAAGACCATTAAAGCGCGTGAGTTGTGGGAGAAAATCCTAGAATCACAAATCGAAACCGGAACGCCTTATATGTTGTATAAAGATGCGGCCAACCGAAAATCAAACCAAAAAAACCTTGGAACCATTCGTTCATCGAATTTGTGTACCGAGATTATGGAATATACTTCAAGAGATGAAATTGCGGTTTGTAATTTGGCTTCTATTTCGTTGCCAATGTTTGTCGAAAACGGACAATTCAACCACGATTTACTTTTCAGCGTGACCAAACGGGTAACGCGCAATTTGAACAAAGTCATCGACCGAAATTACTATCCCGTAAAAGAAGCCGAAAACTCCAATTTGCGTCACCGTCCGGTTGGATTAGGCGTACAAGGATTGGCGGATGCCTTTATCTTATTGCGTTTGCCATTTACAAGTGACGAAGCCAAAAAATTAAACCAAGAAATATTCGAAACGCTTTATTTTGCAGCCGTAACCGCTTCTATGGAAATGGCCAAAGAAGAAGGGCCGTATTCTTCGTTCAAAGGGTCGCCAATTTCTCAAGGCGAATTCCAACACAACCTTTGGGGACTGAAAGACGAAGAATTATCCGGTCGTTGGAATTGGGGAGCACTTCGTAAAGAAGTTATGAAAAATGGAGTAAGAAACTCCCTTTTGGTAGCGCCAATGCCAACCGCTTCTACCTCGCAAATCCTTGGAAACAATGAAGCGTTTGAACCATATACTTCTAATATATATACACGAAGAGTACTTTCTGGCGAATTCATCGTTGTGAACAAACACTTATTAGAAGACTTAGTCAACCTAGGACTTTGGACCGAATCGTTGAAACAAGAAATCATGCGTCACAATGGTTCGGTGCAAAACATCGATGCCATTCCGCAGGATTTGAAAGAATTGTACAAAACCGTTTGGGAAATGTCCATGAAAGATATCATCGACATGTCGCGTCACAGAGGGTATTTTATTGATCAATCGCAATCGTTGAACTTGTTTATGCAAGATGCTAGTTATTCAAAATTGACCTCAATGCACTTCTACGCTTGGCAATCAGGATTAAAAACCGGAATGTATTATTTGAGAACCAAAGCCGCAGTTGACGCCATCAAATTCACGTTGAACAACGACAAAAAAGCAGAACCAATTGAAGTAACCGAACAAGTATTAGAACTAAAATTGCAGCCAATTGCCGTCCTAAACGAACCCGAAGAAATGTCTGCCGAAGAATACCGCGCCATGATCGAATTGGCCAAAAACGCCGGACCAGACGACTGCGAAATGTGTGGGTCTTAGTTAGAAAAAAGAGTAAAGAATAAAGAAAAACAGCTGTCAGAAATGATGGCTTTTTTTTGGCAGGTGTTTATTTTTACAATTAACCAAATACAATCCCCGTCAGTTCGAGTGATTTTAGGTTTTGAAAACGCTAGTTTTTGAAACCTAAAATAGTATCGAGAACCTTTATTGCAAAAAAGTTCTCGATACATTTTTTATAAAACAGCTATCCGCAATTTCATAAAAAAAAACTCGAAGTGACGATAGTGGAATTTTAATTTCTTACACTACTATTCAAAGTCGTGACATATAACCCAATAACCCTCAGTCGATTTGTCATTTCGAGGAACGAGAAAACACATTATGTGATTCCTCCTCTGTCGGAATGACAATAAAACTACTCCTCGAATCAACAACCAAAACCCCAGACATTTTTTGTATATTCGTCCATTGAAAACCTCAAATCCTCCAGCCATGAAGTGGGAACAACTATTATCGCTAAAACGCCAAGGCGACACCAGCAAAAGACTGCGCAAAGAACAAGACGATTTGCGTTTGGGCTTCGAAGTCGATTATGACCGAATCATTTTCTCCGCAGCCTTCCGAAGTTTGCAAGATAAAACCCAGGTAATTCCGCTTTCCAAAACCGATTTCGTGCACACCCGATTGACCCATAGTTTGGAAGTTTCAGTAGTGGGGCGTTCCATTGGGCGATTAGTAGGCAAAAAAATCATCGAAAAATATCCGTATTTACAAGAAATTCACGGTTTTCAAGCCAACGATTTTGGGGCAATTGTAGCCGCAGCGTCCTTGGCACACGACATCGGGAACCCACCTTTTGGACATTCAGGCGAGAAAGCCATAGGCGAATATTTTTCTATTGGCAAAGGCCAAAAATACAAAGACCAACTCACCAACAAAGAATGGCAAGATTTGATTGATTATGAAGGCAATGCCAATGGGTTTTCTGTTTTAACGAGTTCGCGACCAGGAAACGAAGGCGGTTTACGGATTTCGTATGCCACTTTGGGCGCCTTTATGAAATATCCTAAAGAGAGTTTGCCCAAAAAACCTACCAAAAATATCGCCGATAAAAAATATGGTTTCTTTCAAACCGATTCCGAATTCTTTCAAGAAGTTGCCGAAGAATTAGGCATGATTGCCAACAAAACAGGAAAAGACATCGGTTTTGAGCGACACCCGTTGGCCTATTTAGTAGAAGCCGCCGACGATATTTGCTACACCATTATAGATTTTGAAGACGGCATCAATCTCGGATTAGTTTCCGAGGATTATGCGTTAGAATATCTAATAAAATTAGTCAAAGACAGCATTGACGCCAACAAATACAATACATTAACAACCAAAGAAGATCGAATTAGCTACTTGCGCGCCTTGGCCATTGGAAGTTTAATCAACGATGCCGTTGCCGTTTTTATCGAAAATGAATCGGCCATATTAGAAGGAAATTTCCCCTACGCATTAACCGACAAAAGCAAATACAAAGCCCAAATGGACGACATTATCAAATTGAGCGTCAAAAAAATCTACCAAAGCCGCGAAGTAATCGAAAAAGAGTTGACAGGCTATCAGATTATTAACACATTATTAGACAAATTCATAACCGCTTTCAATAACAATTATGAAGGAAAAGCGTCCAATTATGATCAATTAATCCTGAAATTATTGCCCGAGAAATTCAATATCGAGAAGGAAAGTTTGTACCATCAATTGCTACATATTTGTCATTTTATTTCTCTACTCACGGACGGAAATGCTTTGATAATCTATAATACTGTAAATGCAAACAAAAGTTAAATTTTGCACCCTATTAAAAAAAATATTAGATTTACAAAAAATTAATTACCCCAACTACAAAACAATGAAAAAAACCCTACTATTATCCATTTGCACCTTTGTGTTTATTTTTTCAGGTTATGCTCAAACGGCACCTCATATAAATAATAAATCAGCTAGTAAAACCGAATTTAAAGCGGTTAGTAAATCAAAAAAAATTACAAGCAACACGTCAAAACCAGACAAGAAAACACTAGAATTAAGAAAAAAATTAGCGTATTATCAAGCGCATACTCCTTTTCAAAAAACTAATCAACTTTCCAAAGACGAAAGAAAAGCAGAAGGACTTCCGCCTAATAAATATTATGAAAGCGAATGGGAATTAACCATGAGCCCAACTTTAGGTCGTCCAACGCCAGAAAACATTGCTGCGATTCGAAAAGACCTAGCAACAGAAAGAAAAAACTCCATTCTTGCAGGAAGAGTTCCTGGAGATGCCGTAGATAATTTATGGGTTGAAAGAGGCCCTTCAAACGTTGGCGGAAGAACAAGAGCCGTTATGTTTGATCCAAATGATCCAACCAAAGAAACTGTTTATGCCGGAGGTGTGAGTGGTGGATTATGGAAAAACACAGCAATTTCAAATGCAAATTCTGCTTGGACAAGAGTAAATATTCCAGAAAACTTAGCAGTTTCATGCATCACTTTCGATCCAAATAACACCAATGTTTTTTATGTCGGAACAGGCGAATCCTATGTTGGAGGCGATGTAAACGGCGATGGTGTTTGGAAATCTACAGATGGCGGAGCTACCTTTTCCAATGTTTTTGGAGGAATCACTGGCCCAACCACGTTTCAATCGGCGGCTAATGTTACGATAAATTCACCATCAGCTGTTGCAGGAAGTTATCAATGTTATCCAACAACCGCATTTGGACCAGCGGTAACAACCGCAATAACTGCAAATATTGTTATGGTAAATGACGGAACATTAACGCCAACCTTAGGTTGCGGAACAACACTTACTAACGGAACGGCTTTGAGTGGAAAAATTGCCTTAATTCGAAGAGGGGATTGTACGTTTGTTGAAAAAATATTAAATGCCCAAGGATATGGAGCAGTTGGTGTGATTATTATGAATAACATTGCAGGACAACCTATCCCGATGGGAGGAACCGCCACAAATGTAACTGTTCCGTCAGCAATGATTTCAAAAGAAGACGGTGATATTTTGGAGGCGGCTTTGGCGGCGGGGACCGTAAATGGGACTTTAAATCCAAGTGCGCCAGGTGCATTTACAGGTAATTTAGTCCCTGGAATACAATTTATTAATGATATCAAAATCCGAAATAACGGCGGCGTTTCAGAAGTTTATGTAGCTGCAGGCGATTCTTTCTATGGTGCAGCTAATGCGACTACCTTTCTTGGCGGCCCACAATTTGGCTTATACAAATCTATTAATGGAGGACAAAACTGGACAGAAATTGCTTTGCCCCTAACAACAACTGGCAATAAACATTGTCCAAATGATATTGCCATTGCCGCTGATAATAAAATATGGGTTTCCACAACAAGAAGCACTGTTTATGGTAACGGAGGAGGAATTGTTTATTCCTCAACAGACGGAACTACTTTCACAGAAAAATACGCGGTCACAAATGGTACAAGAACGCAAATAGCGGTTTCTTCAACAACGCCAGACAAGGTTTATGTTTTAGCCGAATTAAGTCAAACAGGGACAACAGATGGCATCGAAGTAACAATTGTTAAAACACTGAACGGATTTACCTCTTCCTCAGCTACTGCATTACCAGCAAGTACACTAAACGCTGCCACTAGAACAGACACATACGGATTTACAGGACAACAAGCTTTTTATAATTTATTGATGGAAGTTGACCCGACGAATGATCAAACCGTTTATGTAGGGGGTATCGATTTATTTAAAACTACTAATGGCGGGACTTCTTGGAACCAAATTTCTACTTGGAATGGAGGAACATCTCTTCACTCTGACCAGCACGCAATAGCTTTTCAACCAGGAAATTCAAATGTAGCTGTTTTTGGAAATGACGGGGGGGTTTATTATACTGGGAATTTAGCTACAGCTTCTGCAAATTCTGGAATAACATCCAGAAATAAAGGATTTAATGTTACTCAATTTTATAGCTTAGGTGTTGCGCCAACAGGAGCAACTGGCGGAAATTTAGTAGGCGATTATTTTGCTGCTGGCGCACAAGATAATGGTTCTCAATATTTTTCACCCGCAAACACAATCCCAAACGAAAGTGTAAAAGTACAATCTGGTGATGGAGCATTTTGTATGTTTGACCAAGGAGCTGACAAATATTACATTACCAATTATGTTTATAATCAAAATATAAATAGTAGATCAGCTACAGGAACGGCTACAAAAGGTATTAATTCGGAAGGAACAACTAATGGGGATTTTATTGCTCCAATGATTTTAGATTCGAATTTGGATATTTTATATACCGATTATTATACTCCAGCAACAGCAACAGTAGCGGCAGTATATCAAATTAGAAGATATACAAACGTAAAAATAGGGTTGACTACTATTGTTAAAACAGCATTAACAAATGCGCTTTTAACAAGTACAGCTACAGCATTTGCTGTAGCAAAAACACCTACAACATCAACCACGCTTTTGGTTGGATGTCGAAATGGTAAATTATTAAAAGTAACTTCTGCCAATGCTACCACTCCAGTATGGACTAGTATTACTGGGCCAAGTTTTGTTGGAAGTATTTCAGATGTTGAATACGGACAAACTGCCAATGATATTTTTGTTACGTTCCATAATTATAATGTGGTTAGTATTTGGTATTCTGCAGATGGCGGTGTTACTTGGCAAAACAAAGAAGGTAATTTCCCTGATATTCCTGTGAAATGTATCCTTCAAAATCCTTTAAACACTAACGAAGTAATTATTGGAACCGAATTAGGCGTTTGGTATACCAATACTTTTAGCGATCCATCGCCAACTTGGAATCAAGCCTATAATGGAATGAGTAATGTAAAAGTGACCGATATGGACTTAAGAAATGACAATACTATTTTTGCGGCCACTTATGGAAGAGGAATTTTCTCTGGGGCATTTACAGCAACTCCATTGGCAACAGATAACTTTACAGATCCTAAAGCAATTTCTATTTATCCAAATCCATCAAAAGGACAATTTACTATTAGTATTCCACAATTTTCAGGAGAAGTAAATGTAATGGTGGTTGATATGAATGGACGAATTGTTTATGACGTCAAAAACGAAACCTTCAGTAATGATAAATCAATTGATTTAAGCACATTACAATCGGGAATGTATTTAATTAAAATCAGTGGAAAAGAGATTAATTACACCCAAAAAATTATAAAAAACTAAATTCATTTTAACTGATTTCAAATGCCTGATTCCGAAATGTCTCAGGCATTTTTTATTAAAGACTAATCTAATTTAGACAAAAAAACTACTAAACTATCAACGTCAATTTTACAAAATTGTTGCAATTCTTCGATAGTACCTTGTTCAATAAATTCATCTGGAATTCCGAGTGTTGTTATTGTTGAATGGTATTTGTTTTG
>CAIMBK010000121.1 GCA_903839195.1 uncultured Bacteroidota bacterium
AAACTAAATTATCCACCAATTTCAATTTTAATTCCTCATTGGACATTCCATTCCGATTGGCTTTGTTATTGATAAATGTAATGGCTTCATTTGTTGCAATTCGATAAATCCATGAAAACAATTTGCTTTCGCCCTTAAATTTCGAAAGGTGTTTAAATACTTTTACAAATGTGTTTTGAACCACGTCATCCGCATCATCATGATTGAGAACAATATTTCGGATGTGGTAATAAATGGGTTTTTGATAGTCTAACAAGAGTTTTTTAAACGCTACGTTTTGCGTTTTCGGATCCAATAATTGTGCTATGAATTCTTTTTCCTCCAAGCAAAAGATTTTAACATTAGAATATAAAAAATCAAAAAGGTTTAATGTTGCAACAAATTTTAAGGAACTTCGGTTGTCGTTATTGTTGTTTCTTCAACGTTTAAAACAGGAATTGGTTTTGCTTTTGGTTTTACAGCAATATAAATTTCCGTAATCCATTTGGAAGGTCTTTTTTCTTTTTCAACCCCAATTTTATAGATTTCAATGATTGGATTGGCGTTCAGTTTTTCAAAATTATTTTTTCGAATAAATTGTTCTGTTTTTTTCCATGCTTCTTGAAGGTGCGAATAATCGCCTGTCAAGGTTGTTTTTACTGCTTGAAATGGCGCCAAAGTTCCACTTGAAATATCGCTTCCCGTACTCGTAAAGATTTCATCTTTTATTGGAAAACAAACCGAAAAATTAGTAATTCCATTTTTGATATCATACGTATGATAGATTACAAAAGGTTTTTCGTAAATTGTAACTTTATTTTTCTTGAAAAAATAAGTCAGTTTTGGAAGCATGATTTTGATGTTTCTTTCCAAATTCACTATTTTACTATTGATGGTTTGTTGCATATAAAAACCTCCAGGATTTGAAGCAAGTCCATTAACTTTTATCGAATAATTATTGATTTCATAATCCAATGAGCGGTCTAAATTCAGCAAGCTTTTATCATTTCTTTCCGATAGTGTTTTTTCTAAACCACCGTTTAATAGCGCATATATTTTGAACATAAAAGACATTTCACCTTTTGAATTTAAAGAAACTTTTGTTCCTCCCAAAGTGTCTTTTAATTTCCAACAAACCGTGGATTCTGAATTGTTAAAGTTCATTTTTTGGGCAATACTATCATTTTCTTTCGAAAAAACGGTTTTCATCATCCCGTCACCTTCATTTCCAGTCCAAGAAAATGATCCTCCAGTTCCAATAGTTCTTTCGGGATATGTGAATGTAGTTTCGGAATCTGAGACCGTCCAAGCATTCCAATTTTCCCAGTTTTTAAATTCACTTACATAATTATAAACAACCGATTTTGGTGAATGAATTAATCTGGTGTTGCTAATTTCGAATTCACTTTTTTGCGTGGCTACAAAAACAACTAATGCAATACTAATAAGCAGCATTAAAAGCAGTAAATATTTGATTATTTTCATAAGTAGTAAATATAAATTACATAGTAAATGTAGGAATAATATTCAAAAAAAGGAAAGAAATGGCTTAATTATTTTAGTGTTTTAAATATACTCTAATCAAGAAAAGCAAACCAATAAAAACGATAAAACCAATCAAAATTTTATAATTTCCTTTGTAAATTCTTTCATGAACGAGTTTGTCTTTTCTGTAAGAATAAGAAATCGCAATAACAAAACAAATAAAAAATAGAAGCGCAAATAACATTTGTGGGCGACTGAACATAATAAAATATTTTAAAGCAAAAATACTCATTTGTAATCAAAAGTTACTATTTTGCAGCATCAATTAATTACGAAAATTATGCAAAAACAAATTAACGCGGTCAAAGAATTTCATACTTCTTTTGAAATTGGATTTAGCGAAATTATCAAGTCGGATTTAGGCGAAAGCAAAAATGTATTGCGCTATAATTTGATGAAAGAAGAAAACGAAGAATACCTCGAAGCGGTTCAAAATAATGATATTGTTGAAATTGCCGACGCATTGGGCGATATGCTTTATATTTTGTGCGGAACCATCATCGAACATGGTTTGCACGATAAAATCGAAGCTGTTTTTGATGAAATTCAAAGAAGTAATATGAGTAAATTAGGCGAAGACGGAAAACCAATTTATCGTGAAGACGGAAAAGTAATGAAAGGTCCTAATTATTTCAAACCTGATTTTTCAAAAATAATTAAATAAAAAAATCCCGATGATTCGGGATTTTCTATGCTGTATTTTGTATTTATACTTTAACCGTCCAGTTAAAATTGTCTTCTGCAATTTTGTATTGAATATTGGTTAGTTTTTCTTTTAATTGTAAAGCAATCGAATTTTCAATTTTTGGAAGTTCATAATACACTTCTTGAAACGAAAACCCAACAATTGGATTAACAACCGCTGCGGTTCCAGCGCCAAATATTTCTTTTAAGGTTCCGTTTTTTGCGGCTTCCACAATTTCTGAAACCAAAACAGAGCGAACGTCAACTTTTATTCCGTCTCTTTCGGCGATGGCTATTAGACTTTTTCTGGTAACGCCATCAAGAATTCGTTCACTGGTTGGAGCGGTATATAAAGTGTCATTAATTCTAAAAAACACATTCATAGTTCCTGATTCTTCTAATTTTGTATGCGTCGCATCATCCGTCCAAATGATTTGTTGGAATCCTTTTTCGTTGGCTAATTTGGTAGGATAAAATTGTGCTGAATAATTACCAGCCGCTTTTGCAGCTCCAATTCCTCCATTTGCAGCACGGCTAAAATGTTCTGCAATCACAACTTTTACTTCTCCAGAATAATAGGATTTCGCAGGTGATAATATAATCATAAACCGATAATCATTTGACGGAGCAGCAATAACGCCAGTTCCAGTCGCAATCATAAAAGGTCGGATATATAACGTATTTCCTTTTCCTTTTTTTACCCAATCTCGATCTAAATTAACCAATTGTTTCAACCCGTTCATGAAAATTTCTTCAGGAACTTCAGGCATTGCCATTCGAACAGCCGATTTGTTGAAGCGCTCAAAATTTTGATCAGGGCGAAAAAGCCAAACCTCGTCATTAGTATCTTTATAGGCTTTCATTCCTTCAAAAATGGCTTGGCCATAATGAAAAACTTTTGCCGATGGATCCAATAAAAAAGGCTCGTATGGTCCAATGTGCGGTTTTTGCCAAGCCCCATTAATAAAGTCACACACAAGCATGTGATCTGTAAAAACATTTCCAAATGACAAATTTTCAAAGTCAATCGAATGTATTTTTGTGGCCGGAACTTTGACGATATCAATTTCTTGATTGGTAATTAAACTCATTTATTAAAGTTATTTATTAGGAAATAAATATCGCAAAAACTTGATTTACAAACATTTATGCGTTAAACCGTGTTGGTAAAATGTATACGTTTTTAACACCGCTAAAATAATAAAAATAACCACTGTTTGTACTTCATTTTTATTTTTTAAAAATTTTTATCTTTTTCTTTTTCGATGTTTTAAATCGTTGTGAAATATTCAACATATTTTAAAAATTGATGTCGAATTCACTCAAAGTTTTGAATTATTGGCTACTTTTGTGAAATATTCAACATATTTTAAAAATTGATGTCGAATTCACTCAAAGTTTTGAATT
>CAIMBK010000122.1 GCA_903839195.1 uncultured Bacteroidota bacterium
ACTATATTAAAGGATAATTATTTTTTACAAATAGACATTTCATTATTATTTAAAACGTTTTTGTAATTTAGCAAACATAATATTTTTATTTCCTATTTAAACTATTTTTAAATACAATCTATTAACATGGATATCAACTTCAATAAAAACGAAGATCATAATAAACTACTCCTTTCAGAAATAAAACAAAAATTCGCAAAAGTAAAACTTGGCGGAGGTATCAAACGCATCGAAAAACTGCATTCCGAAGGAAAAATGACCGCTCGTGAACGAATTGATTATTTGCTTGATGTCAAAGCAAATTGCATCGAAATCGGTGCTTTTGTTGGTGAAGGAATGTACGAACAACATGGCGGATGTCCATCTGGCGGCGTTGTTGTAAAAATTGGTTACATTAAAGGGAAACAATGTATTGTTGTCGCCAATGATGCCACCGTTAAAGCGGGCGCTTGGTTTCCAATAACAGCCAAAAAGAATTTACGAGCACAAGAAATTGCAATGGAAAATAAATTACCAATTATATATTTGGTAGATAGCGCTGGAGTTTATTTGCCTTTGCAAGACGAAATATTTCCAGACAAAGAACATTTTGGCCGAATTTTCCGAAACAATGCGTTAATGAGCAGTATGGGAATTACTCAAATTTCTGCTGTTATGGGAAGTTGTGTTGCCGGTGGCGCCTATCTTCCTATTATGAGTGACGAAGCATTAATTGTTGATAAAACGGGAAGTATTTTTTTGGCTGGAAGTTATTTAGTAAAAGCAGCCATTGGCGAAAGCATCGATAACGAAACACTTGGAGGCGCAACTACCCATTGCGAAATTTCTGGCGTGACCGATTATAAAGCCAAAGACGATAAAGACGCTTTGAATAAAATTAAAAACATTGTTGATAAAATTGGCGATTATGATAAAGCCGGTTTTAGTCGAAATAAAACAATAAAACCAACTTTGGATGAAAATGATATTTATGGAATCTTACCGAAATCTAGAACGGAGCAATATGATATGATGCAAATCATTTATCGATTGGTCGATAATTCTGAATTTGAAGCCTACAAAGAAGGTTATGGACAATCCATTATTACAGGATATGCTAGAGTTGATGGTTGGGCGGTTGGAATTGTGGCCAATCAACGAAAAGTAGTCAAAACCAAAAGTGGTGAAATGCAATTTGGCGGCGTGATTTATTCTGATTCTGCCGATAAAGCCACGCGGTTTATAGCCAATTGTAACCAAAAGAAAATTCCATTGGTTTTCCTTCAAGATGTTACAGGATTTATGGTGGGTTCCAAATCGGAACATGGCGGAATTATTAAAGATGGCGCCAAAATGGTTAATGCCGTTTCGAATTCTGTTGTTCCAAAATTTACGGTTATTATTGGAAATTCTTATGGCGCAGGAAATTATGCCATGTGCGGAAAAGCCTATGATCCAAGATTAATTGTAGCTTGGCCAAGTGCCGAATTAGCCGTTATGGGCGGAACTCAAGCCGCAAAAGTATTGGCACAAATTGAAGCTTCTTCGCTTAAAGCAAAAGGGGAAATCGTGGACGAAAAGAAAGAAAAAGAATTATTTGACAAGATTAAAGCCCGATACGACGAACAAGTTTCTCCCTATTATGCGGCTTCCCGACTTTGGACAGACGCTGTAATTGACCCACTTGAAACCCGAAAATGGATTTCTATGGGGATTGAAGCAGCCAACCACTCGCCTATCGAAAAGAAATTTAATTTAGGGGTCATTCAAGTATAAAAACAAACACAATAATATATTAAATGAAAAAAAAAATATTCTTAATTTCTATATTAACAAGCATCCAATTACTATCTGCTCAAGAAAATTTCACCAGAAAAGACAGCCTTTTTGGTGGGTTACGAACTGAAAGAACCTGCTTCGACGTTTTACGATATAATTTAAATATCAAAATCAATCCCACCGATAAAACAATTGTGGGTTTCAATGAAATTCAATTTAAAGTAATCGAAAATACGTCTAAAATTCAATTGGATTTATTCGAAAATATGAAAATTGATAGTATTGTTTTAAATAACAAAAAACTAAAATATACCAGAGAATTCAATGCCGTTTTTATTGATTTTGAAAATCCATTGGTACAAAATTCCACAGAAAAAATTAGTTTTTATTATTCAGGAAATCCTTTAACGGCGAAACATGCGCCGTGGGACGGTGGTTTTGTTTGGGATAAAGATTCCAGAGGAAAAGATTGGGTGGGTGTTGCCGTTCAAGGAACCGGTGCTAGTTTGTGGTTTCCCTGCAAAGATTCTCAATCGGACGAACCGGATTTGGGCGCAAGCATTAAAGTGGCTGTTCCGAATGGACTTATGGATGTTTCCAATGGAAAATTTTTAGGAAACGAAGATCTAAATAATGGTTATACGCGTTGGGATTGGGAAGTTATAAATCCGATAAATTCTTATGATATTACCGTAAACATAGCTGATTACATTCATTTTGGCGAAAATTATAAAGGTTTAAATATCGATTTTTATGTGCTTAAAGAAAATGAATTGGCTGCAACCAAACAATTTGAAGGCGTAAAACCCATGTTGGATTGTTTTCAAAGTAAATTTGGACAATATCCTTTTTTTGAAGATGGTTATAAATTAGTTGAAACTTCTTATTTAGGTATGGAACACCAAAGTGCTGTAGCTTATGGTAATAAGTATAAAAAAGGATATTTAGGAAGGGATTTGTCCGACACGGGAATTGGGTTGCTTTTCGATTACATTATCGTTCATGAAAGTGGCCACGAATGGTTCGGAAATAGTATTACTTCCAAAGATATTGCCGATATGTGGATTCACGAAGGTTTTACATGCTATACTGAATCGGTTTATGTTGAATGTAATTATGGCTATGAAAAAGGACAAACTTACGTTAATGGCCTCAAAGGAAATGTTAGAAACAACAAACCAATCATAGGAAAATATGGCGTTGGAAACGAAGGTTCTGGCGATATGTATTATAAAGGCGCATTAATGTTAAACACCCTTCGTCACGTGATAAATGACGATGTTAAATGGTGGCGTATATTGTTTAATTATTCATTAAATTTTAGACACAAAATAATTGATACCGAAACTGTGATAGCCTATTTCAATTCGGCTTCTGGAATGAACTTAACACCTATTTTTACTCAGTATTTATATAAAGTTGGAATTCCATTTTTAGAAATAAAAAGAAATAAGAAAAAATTGGAATTTCGATGGAATTCCGAAACAGAAAATTTCAATATGCCAATAGATATTACCGTAGATGGTCAGAAAATGAGAATAAATCCAAAAAACAAATGGACTAAATCGAAATTTAAAATTAAAGAAGATTCAAAATACGAAGTCCTTACCAACGATTTTTATATTACAGTTTTAAAGCAATAATCGTTGATTTTCTATTTATTTTACTTGTTTCGGTTTCTATAAATTGGGAAACAAAATGTATTTCTTTTGGTTTTTCGAATGCATTTAAACTTTGAAAAATCGTTTCTTGAATATCGAACTTTTCACCTTCAATAACTAGAATTAATTTTTCGCCTAAAGTTGGATCTGGAACTCCAATCACAAAAAATCGCGAAGGAATTTCTGTAGCCAATTTGTTTTCAATTTGTTCCGGAAAAAGTTTCACGCCTCCACTATTTACAACCGAATCTATTCTTCCTAAATAAACAAATTGGGTTTCCGAAAAAATGGAAACCAAATCATTTGTTACAATGTTTTTATCCGAAATTCTTGGCGCGTGAATGACAAGACAATCCCTTTCATCCTTAGAGATTTCTATATTTGGCAAAAGCGAAAAAGCCTCCTCGCCTATTCTTCTTGCGGCAAAATGTGTAATGGTTTCGGTCATTCCGAAAGTTTCAAAAACAGCCGTTTTTAGCTTTAAAAGCGAATTTTGTAAACCTGGATTTATGCGCGTACCACCAATAATAAGGGTTTTAATAGAATTTAATTTGGCGATTGAATTTTGAGCTTGCATAGGAACCATTGCTGCAAAATCATAGTTTTTTTCAATTGTTTCCAACGGATTTGAACTTGGCGGAATACAATCAATTTTCAATCCTAAAACAAGTGCCCGAACAAGCATCATTTTACCCGCTATATATTGAGTTGAAAGACAAAGCAAAGCGGTGTTTCCAGGTTTTAGACTAAAAAAAACACCCGTAGCACGAGCCGATTCCACCATAGCTTGTTTAGAAATTTGGATCGTTTTGGGGATTCCCGTAGTTCCTGAAGATTGCGCGGTAATATGATCAGAATCGTCAAACCATTCATTTAAAAAATGACCAATTTGCTTTTCAAAATCGGCACCCTTTTCAATAAACAAATCGGCTTTTTGAAGCAATGATTGTATATCAAAAGTAATGTTGTTTAATTGAAATTCAGAATGAAACGAATCAAGTGAAATGCTATTCATTGTCTAGAACTTGTTCTTCCACAAGGGTGATTTTTCCAGTTAGTTTTTCTTTCCAATTGGTCCAATTGTATTTTTTTGACATTATTATTAGTATCAATGGAAACACAATGAAAATTGGCAATATTACATCCGAACCAACCGCTGGATTGGAGATGTCTTTTAAAACAGAATTCGTCTGAAGCGCCGACCAATCAGATGTTACTAGCAAAGCAGTTATTAGATTATTGGCTGCATGAAAACCTAAAGCCAATTCCATTCCTTCGTCCATTAGCGTCATAATTCCTAACAATAAACCAGTTCCAATATAATAGATCATTATAATGTAGCCCATTTTAGAAACTTCTGGATTTACAATGTGCATCGTTCCAAAAATCCCCGAAGTCATTAGTAATGGAAACCATTTGTTTTTGGATAAATTGGCAAAACCTTGCATCAAATAACCCCTAAAAACATATTCTTCGGTACTGGTTTGTATTGGAATAAATACAATTGAAATGAAAAATAAAATTACAAACGGAATGAGTTGAAAATTGATAACAAAGTTTTCGGGCGAACTATAATATGAATAAACCGTCGAAACGATGGTGAAAATTGACCAAAGTGTAAAAGAAAATAAAATCCGTTTCCAATCCACTTTTTTTCGAGAAGTAGTTACCGATAAAAAAGTTTGTTTGTGAAAAAGCGTGATTACGAAATAAAACCCAACCATAGCAACAGCAAATGACAAAAGCACCAGGAAAAGCGAAAGATTATTATCAACCACTTTCATTAAATCTTCGCCGCTGGTTGGCATTGATTTACCTTCTGAAAATACTTTCACAACAATTGCTATTAAAAGCGGGATTTGTCCAACAGTTGAAGCCAGAATTATTAGTAATGATCCAACGATGTATTTCCAAAATTTATTTTCGCGGTTAACTCCTTGTTCTACAAACATTTTTTAATGGTTTTTAATTTGTTAGTATTTTGATGCCACTAAATTAAGTTAAAATTTAGATTTTATCCATTTCTTTGCAAAAAAATTAGCACAACAATGATTCAAGTTTTTCACAACCCAAGATGCACAAAATCAAGAGAATGTCTTGCATTTCTTGAAGAATTAGGCCAAAAATACGAAATAATAAAATACTTAGAAGTCGCCCCAACGGTTGCTGAATTGGAACTAATCATCCAGAAACTTGGCATTCAACCGATTGATTTAGTTCGGAAAAAAGAAAAAATTTGGATCGAAAAGTATAAAAACCAACAATTGTCATCAGATGAAATTGTTGCAATATTGATTCAAAATCCTAGATTAATTGAAAGACCAATTATTATCAATGGAGATAAAGCACTTATTGGCCGACCAAAAGAAGTTGTTGCTACTATTATTTAATTTCTATTTTTATGCTTTTTAACAAACCTTTGTGATGCAAAACTTAAACCAAATCTTACTTTTGCAGTCCAATATGAAACAACATTTTTCTATTATGAAAAAACTATTTTCCGCTTGTTTATTCTTCTTTTTTGTAGCTACTTTTTCAGCTTTTGCACAGAAAAATGCAAAAATCACAATCACGGGAAATGTAATTGAAAAAATTAGCAAGCAACCTTTAGAGTATGCTACCATTACAATCCTAAACCCAAACAATCCAAAAGCAGTTGCTGGTGGAATTACCGATGACAAAGGAACTTTTAGCGTTGATGTTGTTCCTGGAATTTATACGGTGAAAATTGAATTTATTTCGTTTAAACCATTAGTAATTAATGAGAAAAAATTAAACGAATCGGGAAGTTTAGGCACTATTTCATTGGAAGAAGATTCAACGCAATTAAATGAAGTTGTCATTCGATCAGAGAAAACTACGGTTGAAATAAAATTAGACAAAAAAGTATATAACGTTGGAAAAGACCTTCTTGTAAAAGGCGGAACGGTAAGCGATGTTTTAGATAATATTCCTTCTGTAACGGTTGATGCTGAAGGAACTGTAAGTCTTCGTGGTAATGAAAATGTTCGGATATTAATTGACGGAAAACCTTCAAATGTTTCTAATATTTCCGAAGCGCTTCGCCAAATTCCTGCCGATGCAATCGAAAAAGTAGAAGTTATTACCAATCCATCGGCGCGATATGATTCAGAAGGTGGCGGAGGTTTAATCAATATTATTCTTAAAAAAGGTAAAAACCAAGGCGTCAACGGAACAATAATAGTTTCTTCGGGTTATCCTGAAAATTACGGATTATCTGGAACTATTAATTACAAAACCAAGCAATTTAATTTATATACCACATCGGGTTATAATTACCGAACCAATCCAGGGAGTTTCATTATTAATACCGAGTATTTAAATGCAGATAATACCACTCGAAATTACATTAATGAAAAAAGAAAAAACGAGCGTTTGGGAAAAGGCTTTAATACCAATTTTGGAGTGGATTGGTTTTTGGACAAAACAACCACTTGGACAAACGCTATTAACATTCGAAAATACAATAGCAACAATCCTGAATATGTCAATTATGATTATTTTGATGCCAATTATGTATTCACCGCCAACGGATTTCGATATAACAATCAAAACAGTGTAAATGATAATGTAGATTATACTACAAATTTCAGCAAAACCTTCAAGCGCGAAGGACACAAACTAACTTTTAATGGTTCCTTTTCTAAAAACAACGATACCGAAACTTCCTATATTATAAGTACTTTGTTAGAAACTACGAGTAATTTTTTGAAAGAAAATCAAAACATGATTCAAATGGATTATGTTTTGCCTTTTGGTAAAAAAAGTCAGTTTGAATTTGGTTATAAAGGCGATTTCAGAAACAATTCAACCGATTATAAAGTAGGAAGTTATAACGCTTCTAACAATTATGTTCCAAACGAAGACTTCACAAATACATTGGAATACAAAGAAAATGTAAATGCATTGTATTCGCAATTGGGAACCAAAATGGATAAATTTTCCTTCTTATTCGGCTTGCGATGGGAAGATTCCAAAATCGATATCAACCAATTAGTTACGAATGATTTCAATACCCGAAAATACAATAATTTCTTCCCAAGTGCTTTTGTGACTTATGAATTATCCGATAAAAGCAGCGTTTCCGTGAGTTACAGCAAACGAATTGCCCGTCCGCGTGGTCGTCAAATTAATCCGTTTTCGAATTATTCGAGTAATATCAATATTTTTCAAGGAAATCCAAAGTTGAATCCAGCTTATACCGATGCGGTTGATTTTGGTTATTTAAAACGTTTTGAAAAATTGACTTTCAACACCTCGGCGTATGTCAATAGAACAGCCGATTCATTTCAATTTATCAGAAAAGAAAGTGGCGATTTTGTTAATGGAACCCCGGTAATGTTAAGCACGTACATAAATTTAGCTACCGAACAACGTTATGGATTTGAATTTACAATCAATTATTCGCCTTACAAATGGTGGAAATTGAATAGTAATTTCAATTTTTACCAAATAGAAACAAGAGGGAATTATGTTTATACCAATTCTCAAAATACAATTATATCTAATAACTTAGATAATACTGCCAAATCTTGGTTTACGAGATTGACCTCAAAAATTTCACTTCCAAAGAACATTGATTGGCAAACCAATTTAAATTATAATGGTCCGCAAAACAATGCGCAAGGAAAATCATTGGGCACATTTGTGGTGAGTTTCGGTTTGAGCAAAGATGTTTTAAAAGATAAAGGAACCGTTGCGCTTGGCGTTCAGGATTTATTGAACACCCGAAAAAGATTGTTTGACACCAACCTTCCAGGCGTTTTAAATTCGCATGCAGAAATGCAACGAAGCGTTCGGCAATTTACAATTTCATTTACATATCGCTTTAATAAACTTAAAACCGACAAAGACAAACAGCCAAAAAGGGATTCCGAAAACGGCGACGACTTCTCAGGATAACAAAAAAAAAGGACTCGAAATATCGGGTCCTTTTTTTATAAAAACAATCAGTTTAAACTGATGCTTGTTTTTTGGCTTTCTTTTCTTTGTAAGCTTCCCAAAGATAACCTCCAACCCAATATTGAACGAAGGCAACTAAGAAAAACATTAACCAAAATCCTATTGTTAGGATGGTTAAGAAAAGTAAAAAACCTAAATACTGAGAAAATTCAAACATGTTTTCCGGAATTTTTGAATATATGCACAAATGTAAGTGTATTATTTTTTACAAGCAATAAAAATGCAAATCAATTTTTGTTAAAAAGTAATTATGCGTATTTTTGACAAAGAAATTAAAACATATCCTAAATACAACATAAAAATGCAATACAGAATAGAAAAAGACACGATGGGAGAAGTGCAGGTTCCTTCCGAAAAATATTGGGGAGCACAAACCGAACGTTCAAGAAATAATTTCAAAATTGGACCTTCTGCTTCGATGCCCAAAGAAATAATTGAGGGGTTTGCTTATCTTAAAAAAGCGGCTGCTTTCGCCAATTGTGATCTTGGAGTTTTATCTGCTGAAAAACGCGATGCTATTGCAACGGTTTGTGATGAAATTATTTCGGGTCAATTGGATGCCGAATTTCCGTTGGTTATTTGGCAAACGGGTTCGGGAACGCAAAGCAACATGAACGTTAATGAAGTTATTGCCAATCGCGCGCAAGTTATCAAAGGTTACAAAATTGGTGAAGGAGAACAATTTATTAAAGCCAACGACGATGTGAATAAATCGCAATCTTCCAATGATACTTTCCCTACAGGAATGCATATTGCCGCTTATAAAACCGTTGTAGAAACCACTATTCCTGGAGTGGAAAAACTGCGTGATACGCTTCAAGCCAAATCAACCGAATTCATGTCGGTAGTAAAAATTGGACGAACGCATTTAATGGATGCCACTCCCCTAACCCTCGGACAAGAAATTTCTGGCTATGTGGCGCAATTGAATTATGGCTTAAAAGCGTTGCGAAATACCTTAGCGCATCTTTCAGAAGTAGCTTTGGGCGGAACCGCTGTTGGAACTGGTTTAAATACACCAAAAGGATATGATGTAAAAGTGGCCGAATATATCGCTCAATTTACCGGACATCCATTTGTTACCGCTGAAAATAAATTTGAAGCCCTTGCCGCTCATGATGCTATTGTGGAAACGCATGGTGCTTTGAAACAATTGGCCGTTTCTTTAAACAAAATTGCCAATGATGTTCGAATGTTGGCTTCCGGACCTCGCTCAGGAATTGGCGAAATTATTATCCCTGAAAACGAACCCGGTTCGTCCATCATGCCCGGAAAAGTAAATCCAACACAATGTGAAGCATTAACGATGGTTTGTGCGCAAGTAATGGGCAACGATGTTACCATCACTATTGGTGGCACGCAAGGACATTATGAATTAAATGTTTTCAAACCTTTGATGGCTGCCAATTTCTTACAATCGGCGAGATTGTTGGGTGATGCTTGTATGTCATTCGACGAGCATTGCGCAAAAGGAATTGAACCAAATCATACCCGAATAAAAGAATTGGTCGATAATTCATTAATGCTGGTAACGGCTTTAAATACCAAAATAGGCTATTACAAATCGGCCGAAATTGCCCAAACAGCGCATAAAAATGGTACCACTTTAAAAGAAGAAGCCGTTCGATTGGGCTATGTTTCTGCCGAAGATTTTGAGGCTTGGGTAAAACCTGAAGAAATGGTTGGAAGCTTGAAATAATAATTTTTATTCTATTTAACAGAAACCTGTAACTGAGTTACAGGTTTTTTTATGCAAATGTTTAAGGAATATATTCCATAAATTAATCTACAAAAGGTGACGATTATCATATTTATTAGGTAATAATAGAGATACTTTTATTGAAAATTATTTCACATTTAAATTCAAATAGTATGAACGGCAAAAACAACATCGCAATAGGTTTTTTGACAATGGGTATATTTATGGCATATGGTTTTCTGTTAATTTATCTTCGTGACTTTGCAACAGGAAAAGTGGAATGGGCAAATTCGTATAGTATTGGAAAACATTTTGAATCCAGACTAGCCCACGTTCACGGAAATCTTTTTGCTTTTCTAAATATACTTATAGGTTATTTATTGCTTCGATTTAGCGACAAACTTAAAAATGGTAAAACCATTTCTTGGTTAGCTTTAACAGGCTTATTAATGCCACTTGGAATTTTATCTGAAGTTTATTTTGGCTTACCGCCAGTTTTAGTTTTAATAGGAGCCATTACAATGACTGTTTCAGTAGTTTGGCTTGGAATTGCATTTCTTAAAATGAAACCACTTGTTTGATTAAAAACGCTCCTCAATGTCTCCTGACTTTGCGCAGTAATTCTAACAATTAAATCATTTTTCTAGCTTTCTCTAAATCTTCTGGCGTATCAATTCCGATGCTAACATGAGTGGTTTCAACCATTTTAATACGTTTGCCATATTCGAGATAACGCAATTGTTCTAATTTTTCTGAGGCCTCAAGACTTTTCATTGGCAAACTATAAAAATCAAGCAACGCTTGTTTCCTAAAAGCATAAATACCGATGTGTTGCATGTAACGAACGCCTACATTTTCTTCTCTTGGATAGGGTATTACGGAACGTGAAAAATACAAAGCAACATTGTTTTGGTCCACAATTACTTTAACGTTATTGGGGTTTTGAATGTCGGTTGTGTCAGTTATTTCGCGCATTAAGGACGCTAAATCCACTTCTTTATTAGTATCGTTCTTAAAAATTTCTAATAATTTTTCCAAAGAATCGCTATCAATAAAGGGTTCATCGCCTTGAACATTTACTACAATATCAACGTCCAAGTTCGTTACTGCTTCGGCAATTCGGTCGCTACCGCTTTCATGATTTTTCAGGCTCATAATTGCTTTTCCGCCATGGGAAACAATTTCATTAAATAGCAATTCCGAATCGGTTACCACAAAAACATCGTCAAATAGGTTGGTATTTACAGCCGCTTCATAGGTGCGACGAATCACTGTTTTTCCTCCCAAATCTTGCATAAGTTTGGCCGGAAAACGGGTGGATGCATATCGCGCAGGAATAACGGCTACTATTTTCATATTCAATTATTGAATGACAAACTTACAAAGTTTTTATTAATTTACTATTCTTCAAAATCGTCGTCTTTGAATCCAATCAAATAAAGTTGGTTTTTGGCTCGTGTAATCGCGGTATAAAGCCAACGAATATAATCCCGATCAATCCCATCAGGCAAATACGGTTTCTCGATAAATACCGTATTCCATTGCCCGCCTTGCGATTTATGACACGTTATGGAATACGAAAATTTGACTTGAAGCGCATTAAAATGGGGATTGGCTTTTACTTTTTGAAATTTTTTAAATTTGGTTTCGCCTTCATAATCTTTCATTACTTCTTGATACAACCGATTGGATTCGTCATAAGTCAACGAAGGGGATTCGCTGGTTAAGGTATTCAAAATCAAAACCGTTTCGAAAGGAATTTGATTGGGATAATCAATCATTCTGATTTTTACTTTGGCAAATTGAAAGCCATACAATTCCTGAATGTTGAATATTTCCAATACTTCAACAATATCGCCATTGGCAATAAAACCCGCTTCGTCCGATTCTTTTAACCAAAAATAATTATTCTTCACAACCATCAAAAAATCACCCGTGGACAATTCGTTTTCTTTATCTAAAATTTTGGTTCGAATTTGTTGGTTGTATTGGTTCGCTCGTTTATTGGAACGAACAATAAAAGCGGTGTCTTCAATACTATAATTGCTATAGGCCGAATTAATTGCGTCTTGAATATCGTAGCCATCGGTAAGTCGAATCACGTCTTTGAAACCTTTTAAATTAAATTTAAACGTATCAAAAAACGGCTCGTTCAAAATGGCTCGTAA
>CAIMBK010000123.1 GCA_903839195.1 uncultured Bacteroidota bacterium
CCCTAACGAAGCGCAGTTTGTCATTAACGCCATGTCGCCAGCTGAAATTCAGTCCATCGTGGTCGACGAAGATAAGCACAGCATGGATGTTGCGGTAACGCCTGATAGTTTGTCTCAGGCTATCGGCCGGGGCGGGCAAAACGTGCGATTGGCATCGGAATTGACCGGCTGGGAATTGAATATTCTCGATGCCTCACAAGCTGATAAAAGTCATGATGCGTCTGCCGCCAAAGCCAAACGAGAGTTTATGGATTTGTTGGATGTCGATGAAGAAATCGCCGACGTTCTGGTAGAAGTCGGTTTGAGTAATATTGAGGAAATCGCTTACATTCCTGTCGATGAAATGCTTGAAATCGAAAATCATATGGAATATTTGAATAAAAAATCGCCAAATATTTTTTTTAGATTTAATACCATAAATGACTAATTCTAAAATATGGCTTTCCTCCCCGCATATGGGAGGCACCGAACAAAACTACATTCAAGAAGCCTTTGATGCCAATTGGATAGCCCCTTTGGGTCCAAACGTTGCAGGTTTTGAGCAAGACTTAGAAAGCTATTTGTGCAATGAAGTTCATGTAGGTGCTTTGAGTTCTGGTACAGCTGCCCTTCATTTAGGGTTAATTTTGTTGGGTGTGCAATCGGGTGATGAAGTAATTTGCCAAACCATGACTTTTTCAGCATCGGCAAATCCAATATTATATCAAGGTGCCACGCCTGTTTTTATCGATAGTGAGTTGGAAACTTGGAACCTTTGCCCAATAGCCTTGGAAAAAGCCATAGTAGACAGAATAGAAAAGGGTAAAAAACCCAAAGCCATTATTGCAGTGCATTTGTATGGAATGCCCTATCAAGTAGAAGCTGTTAGAGCGGTAGCGAATAAATATGACATTCCAATTATAGAGGATAGCGCTGAAGCCTTGGGTAGTTCGTATAAGGGTCAAAAATGCGGCACATTTGGCGATATTGGTGTTTTGTCCTTTAATGGAAATAAAATAATTACCACTTCAGGTGGTGGAGCCATCGTTACCAAAACCGCTGCACAAAAAGATAAAGCCATTTTCTATGCTACCCAAGCTAGAGATGCAGCGCCACATTACCAACACAGTGAAATCGGTTACAATTACCGCATGAGTAATATTTGTGCAGGAATTGGTCGGGGCCAAATGGAAGTGTTGGACCAACACGTGGCCCTACGCAGAGCCATGCATGATTTTTATGTGGAGGTATTTAAAGGTTTAAATGGAGTTACTGTTTTTACAGCTCCCAATGCCGATTATTTTTCTAATCATTGGTTGAGTGCCATTTTAATAGACCCCTTAAAAACAAATGGGATTACCCGAGAAACCTTGCGATTGGCTTTTGAAGCCAAGAATATAGAATCCCGTCCTTTATGGAAACCCATGCATTTACAACCTGTTTTTGAGAAGTACCCTTTTTACGGGAATAAAGTAGCGGAAACACTATTTGAAAATGGATTGTGTTTGCCTTCAAGCTCCAATTTAACTGAAGAAGATCGGGGGAGGATTGCGGAGGTGATTAAGAGTGTATTCGTTAATCGTTGATCGATGTTTGTTGAAATAAAAGATAATAGACCAATAGATAATAGACGAAGTCTTTAGTTGTAAGTTATAAGTTGTAGGTTTGTAAGTTGAGATGCTTGTATGTTCCCGTAAACCAATAACCGAATAACCAAATCCACTTTTCAAAAATTTTCATTTTTCTTTGCGTTCTTTGCGAAAAACGTTGCGTTCTTTGCGGTTAAAAAATCTTTAAATCATTTCAATCTTTAAATTAATTTCAACTTACTTTAACCTAATTAATCAAATAACCGAATAACCAAATCCACTTTTCAAAAATGTTCGTTTCTATTTGCGTTCTTTGCGAAAAACGTTGCGTTCTTTGCGGTTAAATAATTCATTTAATCATTTCAAATCCAATCTTTCAATAATTTAATTTAAAA
>CAIMBK010000124.1 GCA_903839195.1 uncultured Bacteroidota bacterium
AATGAAGCGCAATTTATTTTATCAACCAAAAACACTGAAATTCTTTTGGGTCAATCTGTTTCCGATTATACTATTTCATTCCATTTAAATGTAACCGACTCAGAAAATAACTTAAATCCATTAGCCGATAATTATACCAATATTACAAATCCACAAACCATTTTTGCACGAATTCAAGCCACCAATGGAAGTGATTGTTTCGCGGTAACTTCTTTTGAATTAATTGCGCGTTCATTACCCATATTAGACGCCGATTCCGAACAATTTTATTGCATCGATACTTTTCCTAAAAAAATTACACTTTCGGCAGGAAACACAAGTGCTATCAATGGTGCTACATTCCTTTGGTCAACAAATGAAACATCACCAACCATACAAATAAATCAATCAGGAAACTATGATGTAACGGTGACGAATAACTTTAATTGCAACGCTTCAAGAACAATAACCGTTACCGAATCTGAAATTGCAACCATAAATTATACCATCGCAGAAAATAATGGAAACAATTCAATAATTGTAAATACTTCAGGAATTGGAACTTATCTTTATGCATTGGATTATAATTCTGGTTTTTATCAAAGTAGCCCCGTTTTTGAAAATTTAATGAGTGGAGATCATACTATTTATGTAAAAGATTATCACGGTTGCGGAACGGTTTGGAAAGCGTTTTCTGTCTTTGGATATCCCAATTTTTTTACTCCTAATAATGATGGACAAAATGACTATTGGAATTTTGTTGGTAGTTTTTTAAATATCAAACAAGTTTCGGTTTTTGATCGTTTTGGAAAATTTATATTCACTTTAAAACCAAACACTTCTGGATGGGACGGAACCGTAAATGGTTATGTATATCCCGCAGATGATTATTGGTTTACCGTTATTTTCAGAGATAATAAAGTAATCAAAGGGCATTTTTCACTTAAACGCTAATTCAAAAATGTCTTCACACCATATTGTTCGCGACGACCAAGAACCCGCTTTAATTATTGCAAATGGAGCGGAATGCAGCAACGAATTGTTGGGGCAATTGCTGGAATGGTCGCCACTTGTAATTGTACTGGATTCGGCAATTGAGCGCGCTATAAAATTGGAAATAAAAATCGATGTGCTTTTAGGTGATTTCGATCGTGATTTTGATGCCAATTATTACAAAGAAATTCAATATCCAATTGAAATTATTACAATTCCAGACCAAAACAAAACCGACTTAGAAAAGGCTTTCGATTATTTAATACAAAGAAAAATTCCTGCCGTAAATGTCGTTTGGGCAACTGGAAAACGAACTGATCATACGATAACCAACCTAACCACATTGGCGCAATACAGAGAAAAATTAAAAATAGTAATCCTTGACGATCATTCCAAAGTGTTTTTATTGCCAAAAAAATTCGAAAAATGGTACACCAAAAACACTCCTATTTCATTAATCCCAATTGGAAGTGTATCAGGAATTCATACAAAAAACTTATTCTATTCCTTAGAAAATGAATCGTTAACAATGGGATATCGAACCGGAAGTAGCAATCATGTTGCCGAAGACGGAATTGTAATTATCGAACATGAAACGGGCGATTTGTTACTAATGGAATGCATGGATTAAAAGCCAATTTCAATAATTAGATTCCTTACCTTTGTCCGCAATGGAAAAAATAAAAATCAGAACCGAAAAAGAAAATTTACATACAAGAAATCAACATCGATTGGGATATGATTTTGATGATTTAATTCAATGTTGTTCGGATTTAAACAATTTTGTTTTTGTTAACCAATACCAAACAAAAACCATCGATTTCAGTAATCCTGAAGCGGTAAAATTATTAAACAAAGCATTATTAGTTTCAAAATATGACATTCCAAACTGGGATATTCCAACCGATTATCTTTGTCCGCCAATTCCAGGAAGAGCGGATTACGTTCATTATATAGCCGATTTATTGGCCGAATCAAATGATGGAATAATCCCAAAAGGCGAAACCATTCAAGGCCTTGATATCGGAATTGGAGCCAATTGTATTTATCCAATTATTGGAAACACCACTTATGGATGGAGTTTTGTAGGCACCGAAATTGATGAAAAAGCGATTCAAAATTGTAAAAAAATCATCGAGAACAATCCGAAATTAATTGATTTTATCAGTTTACAATTGCAAACCGAAACTCGATTTATTTTTAAAAATATTATTACGCCAGAAGATAAATTCGCGTTTACAATCTGCAATCCGCCCTTTCATGCCTCGGCGATAGAAGCCGCAAAAGCGAATCTTCGTAAAACAAATAATTTAGAAACTACCAAAACCAACCAACCGTTATTAAATTTCGGAGGACAAAATTCCGAATTGTGGTGTGAAGGCGGCGAAATTCTATTCCTTACCGAAATGATTTACGAAAGTGCCAAATTTCCGCTGAATTGTTTTTGGTTTACGACTTTGGTTTCCAAAAAAGAAAATCTAAAAAGCATCTATAAAACCTTACAAAAAGTAAACGCCGTGGCTGTAAAAACAATTGATATGGCGCAAGGTCAAAAAACAAGTCGTTTTGTGGCTTGGACATTTTTGTCTGAAAATCAACAGAAAAGCTGGAAGTTTTAAGTTTTTGTTTTCATTGTATTTTACAATTCCTTTGTACCTTTGTTTTTCAAAATTAGTGTCCTTTTATAAATGAATTTCAAAGTCGTTTCCGATTATCAGCCGAAAGGCGACCAACCTCAAGCTATTGAAAAATTAGCAAAAGGAATCATCGATGGCGAACGTTTTCAAACTTTATTAGGGGTTACGGGCTCAGGAAAAACATTTACTGTTGCAAACGTAATTGAAGAAGTGCAACGTCCCACATTAGTTTTGGCGCATAATAAAACGTTGGCCGCGCAATTGTACTCGGAATTCAAGCAATTTTTTCCGAATAATGCCGTAGAATATTTTGTTTCCTATTACGATTATTACCAACCCGAAGCCTTTATGCCCGTTACAGGCGTTTTCATTGAAAAAGATTTGTCTATCA
>CAIMBK010000125.1 GCA_903839195.1 uncultured Bacteroidota bacterium
ATTGATAGTTTTTATCGTGCAAAATTCGTGCGCCCCAAGCTGATAATTTCAGAATAGCCGGCCCGCTCATTCCCCAATGTGTGATTAATAAGGGTCCGTTTGAAGATAATTTGGTGTCTTTTACTTTAATTGAAACTTGCGTTGCAACACCCGGCAATTCTTTGATTCTGGCGTCTTTGATATTGAAAGTAAAAAGTGACGGAACAGGATTTACAACCAAGTGTCCGAAAGTTTGCAGCATTTCCCAGATTTTGGGATTGCTTCCTGTGGCCAATATTAATTTTTGGGCGCTAAATTGTTCGTTTGGCGTTTCGATTTTCCAATAATTCGCAGTTTTAAAAATAGATTGAACGCTTTGATGGGTCAAAATATCAATTTTTAATTTTTTTGTAGCTTCCAAAAAACAATCAATAATCGTTTGGGAAGAATTTGAAACCGGAAACATGCGTCCGTCGGCTTCAATTTTTAGTTCGATTCCGTGTTTTTCAAACCATTTTACGGTATCTCCCGAACAAAATTGGTGAAACGGACCTCGCAATTCTTTTTCACCCCGAGGATAAAATTTAACCAATTCATTGGGTTCAAAACAGGCGTGTGTAACATTGCATCTTCCGCCTCCCGAAATGCGAACTTTGTTAAGTACTTCAGCGCCTCGTTCTAAAATAGCGACTTTTAAATTGGGATTTTTTTCAACACAATTTATTGCCGTAAAAAATCCTGCAGCGCCAGCGCCAACAATAATTATATCATATTTTTGATTCATAATCGATCTGGAAAATCAGAAATAATTCCGTTTATGTTTAACGTTTTCATTTTTTCTATTGTGTCATTTTCATTGACGGTCCAAACAAAAATTTTGATTCCGGCATTTTGAATTTCATCCACATCAGTGGCATTTAAAAGCAAATAATGTGGAATTATTATTGATGCTTTTAGGAATTTGGCAAATGTAAAAGCCATTTCTAAATCTGATTCTGTAAGAACGCCAATTGGGATATCTGGATTCAAAAAACGCACTTTTTGAATAGCATGCCAATCGAAACTGGACACTAAAAAATCAGAATAGTTCCAATTTTTTGTTGATATAAAATCCTCAATCATAGCAACCACTTTTTCTGCGGTTTCCAATTCTTTGAGTTCAATATTTACGAAGCTTTTTTTGTCAATCAATTCCAGAACTTCCAATAAAGTTGGGATTTCTTGTGTTGAATGAATTCTGAATTTTTTTATTTCGCTTAAAGAAAATTGGTTTACAAATCCAGTTCCGTTCGTGGTTCGATCGATGGTTTCATCATGAATCACCACCAATTCGCCATCGGATGTCAATCGGACATCCAGTTCAATTCCGTCAACGCCTATTTCAATTGCCTTTTGAAAGGAAATTAAAGTGTTTTCGGGTTCCAAACCTTTTGCGCCACGATGACCTATTTTTAACATTTTCAAGTTTTTACAAAGGTAGCCAAAATAAAAAAGCACAAACCAGATAAGTTTGTGCTTCCAAAATTTGATTTTTATATATTATTCAGCCAAAAGAATTTTATATTCCCAAGGTTTAAAATTCAAGGTTTGATTTTTTGTGAAAGTGATTTTTTCACCCGACATGAAATCGGTGAATGTGCCCTCAATTGCTGCAGAAAATGATTGATTTGATTTGGTCAAATTTCCAACAAAAAGCACTTTTTTTCCTTGTTTTTCTCTTTCGAAAGCCAAAACATTTTGATCGGATGAAGTAACAATTCTTTTGTATGACGCTGATTTTTTTCCTCCGTTTAATGCAGGATTTCCATTTTTTAATTGTCCTAATTTTACATAAATCGGAAACATTTTTCCTTTTGTAGTTGTTAGGGAATCTTTCACGAAGAATTTCAATCTTCGGTTAAAATCATATTCTTGTCCGTTATAAATTAATGGCATTCCAGGAATAACAAAAGTTAATGCTGCAAATGTTTCAACGGCATCGCCCAATCGTTCGTATTCCGTTCCGTTCCAAGAATTCTCATCATGATTGGAAGTGAAATACAAGCTAATATCATCTTTTTGCCAAACCGAATCTCTTTTTGTCATATAAACATCAAAATCTTTTACGGTTTTTTTGCCTTGAGCAATTTCATTCATAATGTGATGTTCTTCCCAGCCATAAGCCATATCAAAAGCTTTTTTGGATAATTCTGGTTTTTCGGCTTCGGCAAGCATAAAAACTGGTTTTGTTTTTTTCAACTCGATTGAAGCCCAATCCCAAAAATCGGTTGGAACTTCTCCGGCTACATCGCAACGAAATCCGTCAACATTGGCGTCGGTTAACCAATATTTCATTTCATCAACCATCGCTCTTCGTAGATTTTGATTCGAATAATCCAATTTTACTACATCGGTCCAATCAAAAGGCGAAATCATTTTTCCGTCTTTGTCTTTGGCATAATATTCGGGATGTTCGGTCACCCAAGCGTGGTCCCAAGCGGTATGATTTGGAACCCAATCCATAATGACATACATGCCATTTTGATGGGCCGTTTTTACCAAATTTTTATAATCGTCTAGATTTCCAAATTCAGGATTGATGCCTCTGTAATCTTTTACAGAATAATAACTTCCTAAACCTTCTTTTCTGTTTTTCACACCGATTGGATGAACGGGCATTAACCAAAGAATTTTTACGCCCATTTCTTTCAGTTTCGGAATGTCTTTTGTGAAGGCATTGAACGTTCCAGACGGAGAATATTGTCGAATATTGACTTCATAAATGACCGCGTTTTCCGGAATATTATCCGAATAAGTCGCAATGTCTTGACTAGTTGAAACGGCTTGAGATGCTTCTTTTTTACAGCTAATTAATAAGGTTAAACTTATTGCTAATACCAAGATTTTTTTCATAATTATTTGTTTTTGGGTCAATATTGATAACTTCTTTTTTATTCGATTACTAATTCTTCTGAAACTACTTTTTTCCAAGAAATTGGAATTTCTAATGTTTTGTTGGCCCAACGAAAGGCTATTGGATTTCCATTTAATGTTATTTTTTTTACTTCAAAAGGCAAAGCATGAACAATTAATTGGCAGTTTTTGTCCGTTGAAGCATAATTTTTTCCTTGTTCTAATGTCAATTGGATCGTCAATTTATTGTTTTTGGATTGACCCGTAAAATGCAACATTTCATATTGTCCTTTTTCAAAAGCATTTGCCGTAAGGCCATCATCATTATATAATTTCCCTTCGCTTTTTGGTGTTTTTTCATCAAAATAATAATGCAAATCAAAATTGGATAACGAATATTGTGTGGTGTTTTGAATGGTTTTTATCATAGGAATAAAAGCACCACCGCGAACAAAAACAGGAATATTATCTGCAGAAACGGAAATATTTTCGGTTGTTCCGGCTTCGTGTTTTTGATTCGAATAAAAATCAAACCAAGAGTTGTTTTTTGGAAAATACATCGAAGTGGTTGTTGTTCCTGCTGATGTAATTGGTTTTACCAGAAAATCATTTCCCCAAAAATAGGAATCACACGAATTCATTAACGCCGAATTATTTGGTTCTTCAAAAACCAATGCGCGCATTAATGGCGTTCCCTTTTGATTGTTTTCAAAGGCTAATGTATAATTATACGGCAGCATTTGGTAGCGCAATTCGATTTGTTTTTTGGCTTTCGCTTTTGTTACAATGTCTTTATAAACGGGCTCTGAAGCCACATCTTCTTGAGCATGAGGTCGAAAAATGGGTTGAAAAACGCCATATTGCAACCATCGTATATACAATTCGTTATCGAAATAATCGCCAGCAAAACCTCCCAAATCCGAATGCATATAACCAATTCCTTGCATTCCCATTTGAAGCGCGATTTCGGGTTGCGATTGCAAACCGCCCCAAGAACGGCTAACATCTCCCGACCACGGAATCATTCCATAATGTTGCGAACCCGAATAACCGGCTCGCATTAGAATAAAAGGACGCTGATTTGGAAAGTCTTTTTGATAGCCTTCAAAAACGGTTTTAGCCCAAGAATGGCCATAAATATTATGAACAACTGCCGCTTTTTTGTTACCAAGAAAGAGGGTTTCAGGCAGCATTTCGGGTTCGCCTAAATCGCCCCACCAACCGCCAACTCCTTGCTGGATAAAGTTTTTATAAATGGACCAAAACCAAGATTTTCCTTCCGGTTTAAATACATCGATGATTCCAGTATTCCCAAAATAAAAATCATACGTTCCTGGCTTGCCGTTTTTATCAATGGCCAAAACGTTTTTTTCGGTGGCTTCTTTCCATCGATTTGAAGTGGTTAATACAAATGGCTCCGTAATTAGAATCGTTTTTACACCTTTTTCATTAAGATTAGAAATCATTTTTGTTGGAGTAGGGAAGTTGTCTTTGTCCCAATCCAAATTTCCCATGGTTCCTTGAATGGTTTTTCCAAACCAATATAAATCTAGAATTATCGCATCCACTGGGATTTCATCTTTCGCAAATCGATCGATTGTTTTTTCAACTTCTTCTTGATTGTGATAACCAAATCGGCTCGAGAAATTTCCTAAAGTCCAACGCGCGGGCATTGTTTGTTTTCCGGTTAAATCGGTATAATTTTCAATTAAATCGTTCCATGAATCCCCAATAATTACTTGATATGTTTTTCTTCCAGAAACGGTTTCATAGGTCAAAGCGTTTGTTTTTTCACTGTCTAAATCCAAAAATCCTATGGCGCTATTATCAAAATGAACGGCATATATTTTGGACGAAAGCACCAGCGGAATACAGAAATTCATGGTTTCGGATCGTGTTTCGTAGCCGTAATTTGCTTTATTAAATAAATTCAAACGATTGCCACGACGATTCATTCCCAATGCTCTGGCGCCACCGCCATAAAGCGCTTCGTCTTTTGAGATATTGAAACTGATTGTTTCGGTTGCTTGTTTTTTGGTATATCCGTTTTTTTCAGAAAGAATTTCTTCGGTTTTATTGAAGTAAGTTATTTTAAAAGGCGTTAGGTTTATGACCGCTTTTATACCCGAAGTCATTAGCGTTAAAGAGGTTTTTGTAGCTGAAAATTTGGCAATATTATTTTCAGGTTTTTTAATAACCGCGTGCGATTCGGGATTATAGGTTTCGCTATTTGGAACGAACGAAGTTGCTATTATTTTCTCCGAATAAGGCTCGATTAAATACAAACCATCAGAAACTTTAATTTCTAAAACATTGTTTTTCCAATTATGAGAAAGGTATTTTCGACTTTGGTTTTGCGCAAAGGAAATCGATGTTATTAATAAGAATACAACTATTTTTTTCATCTCTTTTAGTTTAATTCCAATACTAAAACAGATTTTCCTTCAAGGGTAATATCGTTTTTCAAATCGAAATTTGTGTTAGTAAAAACGTCTTTTCCAACTTTAAAATTTTGAATTCTTTCTTGAAAACGCTTGGTTTTGAAGGTTTGTGTTTTGGTATTATTATTTATAACCACCATTACGGTTTTATTTTCTGTATATCGGAAATAGACATAAACGTTGTTTTCTGGAATATAATGGGTCATTTTTCCAAAATGAACGGCTTCGTTTGTTTTTCGCCATTGGAATAATTTGGAAGTAAAATCAAAAAATTGCGCTTGTTCTTTTGTTCTTCCCGATGTAAGAAATGCGTTATTGGAATCACCATTCCATCCCCCTGGAAAATCCTGACGAATTGCAGCGTCGCCTTTTCCTTTGTCGCCATTCATTCCAATTTCGGAACCATAATACAGCTGCGGAATTCCCCGAACCGTTGCGATTAACGTCATTGCCATTTTGTATTTATTGAAGTCGTTTTTATATATTTCATTAAAACGATTCGTGTCATGATTCTCAACAAAAGTCATGATGTTATTCGAATTTTCGTATAAAAAATCATTTACAAAATTGTCGTAAACTTTAATCATTCCGTCACTCCAATTGGCAGTATCTTCATTAAAAACATTTCCAATTGCATCGTGCAAAGTAAAATCCATAACGCTTGGAAGGTTTGAATTATAACTTTGAATTTTGGCAATCGGGCTGTTTTTTTGCCAATAAGAAATTTGCGCTTGATCGTGCATCCAAACTTCGCCAACAATGTTAAAATGAGGATATTCATCGGTTATGGATTTGGTCCATTTTGCAATTCCTTCTTTTTCGTTATATGAATAAGTATCTACGCGAAAACCATCCAAATCGGCATATTCAATCCACCAAATAGCATTTTGCGTTAAGTATTTTAAAACCAAAGGATTGGATTGATTCAAATCGGGCATTGAAGGAACAAACCAGCCGTCAACGCAGTTTTTTGTGTCAATTTCGGAGGCATTTATATCATATTGTGTGGTCATTCTGTAATTGGATTGCGAATAACCAGGAAACTGATGAATCCAGTC
This sequence comes from uncultured Bacteroidota bacterium, assembly GCA_903839195.1. Taxonomy (GTDB): domain Bacteria; phylum Bacteroidota; class Bacteroidia; order Flavobacteriales; family Flavobacteriaceae; genus Flavobacterium. The sequence goes on from CAIMBK010000125.1 coordinate 6,371, forward strand.
ATAGGAAGGTAAATCTTTAATCATCCAATGTTCGGCGCCCCAATGATTGGTCACGTAATCCATGATTAATTTCATATCTCTTTTGTGCAATTCCGAGGAAAGTTTCACATATTCCTCATTGGTTCCAAATCTCGGATCGATTTTGTAAACGTCTGATTGGCCATAAGTGTGGTAGGAATAATTTTTGTCGTTGTCTTCGCAAAGTGGCGTTGGCCAAAGCGCGGTTACTCCTAATTCTTTCAAATAATCCAAATGGTTAATCATCCCTTCAATATCGCCGCCATGTCGCCCGCCAGGAAGGTTTCGGTTTCCTTTTTCGGTTACGGATTTATCGCTGTCATTATTCGGATTTCCATTGGCAAATCGGTCGGACATTATTAAATAAATCATATCGGTAGCATCATAACTTTTACGTAAAGCCGAGTTTTCTCTTCGTTGTTTCAAGGAATATTTTTCAGTAAAAACAACTTTATTGTTTTTGGAAAAAGAAAAAACAAATTCTTGCGCGGGACAATTTTTAGTGTCAATGGTTACAAAAACATAGTTTGGATTTTCAGTTTTCTGAACACCTTTGATTACAATTCCATTGGAAACTGAAACTTCGTTTTGAGCAATGTTTTTACCGTAAAACATGATTTGCAACTCGGGATTTTGCATTCCGGCATACCAAAATGGCGGTTCTACTTTATCAATTTGTGCAAAAAGCAGTTCGGTAAAAAACAGTAAAAACAGAATGATTTTTTTCATAATAAATTATTTTTAAGCGGTTGCTAAATGATTTGGCGCTACCAAAATTGGTTTTTCATTCACAAAAACTTCCATTGAATCAGAACCTTCCAAGATAAATTTTGTTTCTTGATGATTGATTTCCACTTTTAGTATTTGATTTCTAAAATTGATTTTAAACGAATAGCCGTTCCATTCTTTTGGTATTTTTGGCGAAAAATGCAACGCATCGTTTTTGACACGCATTCCGCCAAAACCTTCTACAATACTCATCCAAGTCCCTGCCATTGAGGTGATGTGACAACCTTCTTCGACTTCCTTGTTATAATCATCTAAATCCAAACGCGAGGTTCTTAAATAGAATGTATACGCCATATCCATTTTGTCTAAAACAGCAGCTTGAATGGAATGGACGCAAGGCGAAAGCGAAGATTCATGCACCGTAAACGATTCGTAAAATTCGAAATTGCGTTGTAATTCTTCTTTCGAAAATTGATTTTCAAAGAAATAAAAACATTGCAAAACATCGGCTTGTTTGATATAAGGCGAACGCAAAATTCGATCCCAAGACCATTTTTGATTGATTGGTCTTTGGCTTTTTTCTAAGTCGGCTACGCGCACTAATTCTTTGTCTAAAAAACCATCTTGTTGCAAATAGATTTGTAGTTTTTCGGAATAGGGGAAATACATATTGTCGGCCACTTTTTTCCAAGATTGTAATTCGGAATCCGAAATGTTGACTTTTTCCGAAATTCGTTTATGATCTAATGGAAATTCTAGGGCAACTTTTTGAATTTGTTCAAACGTATAATCCAAACACCATTTGGCTAAATAGTTGGTATAAAAATTATTGTTGACGTTGTTTTCATATTCATTTGGACCCGTTACACCAAGAATAACATATTGATTTTTTTCGGTTGAAAAAGTCGCTCTTTGGTGCCAAAACCGCGCAATTCCGATCAAGACTTCAAGTCCTTTTTCTGGGATATAGGAATAATCGCCAGTGAATCGATGGTAATTGAAAATGGCAAAAGCGATGGCGCCATTTCTATGAATTTCTTCAAAAGTAATTTCCCATTCATTGTGGCATTCTTCGCCGTTCATAGTAACCATTGGAAACAAAGCGGCACCGTTTGTAAATCCTAATTTAGCTGCGTTTTCGATCGCTTTATCAAGATGGTTGAACCGATAAGCCAATAAATTTCGGGCTACTTGTTGGTCTTTTGTGGCCATATAAAACGGAATACAATAAGCTTCGGTATCCCAATAGGTTGATCCGCCATATTTTTCGCCAGTAAATCCTTTTGGGCCAATATTTAAGCGGGAATCTTTCCCTAAATAAGTTTGGTTTAACTGAAAAATATTAAATCGAATTCCTTGTTGTGCTTTAATATCGCCATCAATTGTAATGTCAGACATTTCCCAGATTTTTGTCCAAGCTTCTATTTGATTTTCAACTAATTGGTCGTAGCCAAAATCCAATGCTTTTTGTATGACATTTTCGGCTGCCGAAAGTGTGTTTTCATGGTTTAATGAAACGGTATATCCGCCAATTTTTTGAATAGTTGCTTTTGCTCCTTTTCCTAGATTTACAGAATAAATGAATTCGATTTTTTCTGAATTTTCTGTAATTTTTTCTGGTGAAAGTTGTTGGTTTTTTTCATTAATAAAAACCTGATTTTGCATGAACGTGGTTACAATAAAATTGGTTTTGAAAGTTCTTGCCGTCACAAAACCTTGATTTCCGAAATGACTGACCTGAATTGGTTCCCAAAACTTTTCGTCCCAATTGGCGTCTTCATTGGTAACGCCAGCATCAATATAAGGTTTAAAAACAATTTTTGAATCGGTATTTACAGAAGTAATATCATATTTTATTACGCCAATTTCATCTAAATCCAAAGATAAAAAACGACGAATGTTTGCGGCGATTTCTGTTCCGTTTTGCAAAGTTGCTTCAAAAGAACGGCTGTACCAACCTTCTTTCATATTCAATTCTCTTCGGAAGTTTTTAACGGTTTTGCACGTATTTAAATCTAAAATCTCACCATTTATTTCAATGTTGATTCCAATCCAATTGGGTGCGTTTAATACTTTGGCAAAATATTCTGGATAGCCATTTTTCCACCAACCCACTTTGGTTTTGTCGGGATAATAAATTCCGGCAATATAACTCCCTTGAAACGTTTCGTTAGAATACGTTTCCTCGAAATTTGCTCTTTGCCCCATCGCTCCATTTCCAATACTGAATAGGCTTTCGGATGATTTTACGCTATCTACATCAAATCCTTCTTCGATGATTGACCAGTTGTTTGGTTGTATGTAATCTTGATTCATTTTGTATTATTTGTGCTCGATTTCTAGGAGCCCTTAATTAATTTTTGTTTATCAATGCTTCGATAAAGTCTTGATTTATTTCTAAAAAACCTGGAAAAATGAATTGCGCTTCGTGAAGCACGTCTTTTTCTCCGATTCCAATACTTGTCATTTTTGCCAAATTTGCCGCTTGAATTCCTGCTACAGAATCTTCAAAGACAATGGCATTTTCATTTTTCATGTTTAATAATTGAGCGGCTCTCAAAAAAACTTCTGGATCTGGCTTTGCATTTGACACATCATTTCCGTCCACAATGGCATCAAAAAAACCGATAATTTTTGTTTTTTCTAAAATGGGCCTCGCATTTTTACTAGCCGAACCGAGCGCTATAAATTGTACTTTTGATTTTATAAATTCCAAAACAGGAAGTACGCCAGGCAATAATTCGGAAGCGTCCATGGTAACTAAATAGGACAAGTAGGTTTCGTTTTTTTCGAAAAGCCATTTGTCTTTTTGTTCCTGAGTAGCTTCAATATTTCCAAGACCTAACAAAATCTCTAGGGATCGAACGCGACTAACGCCTTTTAATTGTTCGTTGTGTTCTAAAGTAAATTCAATTCCGAGGGGCATTGCGATTTTTTGCCAAGCCAAATAATGGTATTTTGCAGTATCTACAATTACTCCGTCGAGATCGAATATGAATATTTTTTTATTCATTAAATAATAATTTTCGATTCGTCATTTATAGTAAGTGAAATAATTCCCGCAAGAATCATTGAGGCGCCACCAATTAAAAGAGCATAAATAGGCTCGCTGTTAAAAAAACGCGACACTAAAAATCCTAATATTGAAGCGGCAACCAATTGAGGAATTACAATAAAGAAGTTGAAGACGCCCATATAATACCCCATTTTATTAGAAGGTAATGAACCCGAAAGCATCGCATAGGGAATAGACAAGATACTTGCCCAAGCAATTCCTACACCAATCATAGGAAGCCATTCCATTGTAAATACGGTAGGTTCTGAAATAAAATAAATTGAAATTAATCCCAACCCTCCAAATGTTAATGCTGCAAAGTGGGTGAATTTTCTACTCGTATATTTTGCTAATAAAGGCAATAAAAAAGCCGCTAATGCTGCAATTAAATTATAATTAGCAAACATTTCTCCAACTTGATTAGCGCCAGTATTATAGGCTTCAGAGGTTGTGTCAGTTGTTTTGTAAATGTGTTGCGTTACCGCTAAAGTGGTGTAAATCCACATGGAGAAAAGCGCAAACCAAGAAAAGAATTGCACCCAAGCCAATTGTTTCATGATTTTTGGCATAAACTGAAAATCATTCATAATGGTAATAAAGCCATTATCTGTTTTGTCCGTTTTTTGCATTAAACCCGAAATAAGCATTGCTAATCCACCAAGTCCAATTAATCCTAATGATAGTACATACAAGTCTTTCTTTAAATCATAGTGATAAATCGCAAATGAAAAGACGGCACTTATCAGTAAAAATAAAACGCCTTTATTAAAATGAGATTTACCATTTGACTTAAACCATTCAATAGAATGTGTTTCTTTTATAAAAGTTTTTTCTTTGTCTTTTTCAAATGCTTCTAGTTCTTCTGGCGAATATTCTTTAGAAAAAATAACGGTCCATAAAACAGTTACAATAAATGCTATTCCTCCAAAATAAAAGGAATATTTCACAGAATCAGGAATAATTCCCAATGGAGCAGTATTGCTAACGCCAAAATGTGTAAAAATCAATGGAAGTTTTGAAGCAAAATACGCACCTATTCCAATAAAAAAACTTTGCATTGCAAAACCAGTTGTTCTTTGTGAATTAGATAAATTGTCTCCAACAAAAGCTCGAAAAGGTTCCATTGAGATGTTTATAGAAGCATCCATAATCCAAAGCATTCCTGCAGCAAACCAGAGGACAGGTGAATTTGGCATTACGAAAAGTGCTGCAGAAGCGAGAATAGCTCCAACTAAAAAATAGGGTTTTCTTCTCCCTAATTTAGTCCAAGTTCTATCTGAAAAATAGCCAATAATTGGCTGGACAATTAACCCAGTTAACGGAGCGGCAACCCAAAGAATCGGGATGTCATCAATATTTGCTCCTAAAGTTTGGAATATTCTACTAACGTTTGAGTTTTGCAGGGCAAAACCCATTTGTATTCCTAGAAATCCAAAACTCATGTTCCAGATTTGCCAGAAACTTAATTTACGCTTTTCCATTATCGTATTTTATAATTTAAAACGATAAGCGCGTTGCTTATCAAGACTTAATTTTGTTTTCGAAGTAAAAGTATAAGCTTGATAATCGGGGGTAAATATATAAATTATTTCTAATCAAAAATAATTTTACGGATTTTTTATATTTTTTTAGTTGATTCTCTTTCGACGAGTTCGGTTTCAATAACTTCTGTTCGGTAATGTTCTTCAATTTCGCCATCTTCATTTTCAATTTCTTCCATTTCAAGGCGTTCGATTAGCATTTTTGCTGCTTTTGCACCCATTTTGATTCCGTTTTGACTAACAGTTGTAATACTTGGAGTTGAATATTTTGAAATGATTCCATCTGTAAAACCGATTACCGAAATGTCTTCCGGAACTTTTTTACCCAGTTTTGAAGCCACTTTTATTGCGGTTACCGCAAATAGTTCGTTTACGGCAAAAATGGCATCAATTGTATTGTTTGTAAGTAATTCTTCGACTGATTTTTCGAAATTTTCGGTATCTTCAATTTTCAATATCAAGGATTCATTTACTTCTAAATCGTTGTTTTTTAATGCTTTTAAATATCCTTTGGTTCGCAATTTTCCGACACTGACATAGTCTATTGTCGAAAGTAAAGCGATGTTTTTAAATCCTTTATCAATTAAAAATTGTGTGGCATTAAAAGCGGCCAAACTATCGTCAATAATAACTTTGTCGCACAGAATTTCATTTGTAATTCGATCAAACATAACTACCGGCATTCCTTGATTGATGACTTCGGCAATATGATGAAAATCCTTTTTTTGTTGGGTTTCTTTGGATAATGAAATAATAAAACCATCGATGCTTCCATTGGCCAGCATTTCCATATTTAAAACCTCTTTATCGAAGGATTCATCCGAAAGACAAACCAATACATTATAGCCATTTTCTTTGGCAACATGTTCGACGCCGCTTATTATTGTAGTAAAAAAATGATGAATTATTTCGGGAATAATAATACAGATGGTTTTTGATTTTCTGTTTTTTAAACTTAACGCAATATTATTGGGCTTGTAGTTATAGAATTTGGCAAAAGCTTGCACTTTTTGTCGGGTTTCTTCACTAATTTCGACGCTGTTTTTCAAGGATTTTGAAACAGTTGAAATAGACACGTCCAATTCTTTCGCAATTTGCTTTAGGGTAACCTTTTTTCTCATGATATGTATTGGACAATATTGTTTTCACAATAAAGATATACTTTTTTTTTATTTATCGAATTTTATACCACTGAAAATAGCTAAATTAGACAAAGTTGTCAACACGCAAACGTTTTCGCTTGGGTATAAAATGGCTCTGATTTTTTATATTGGGTTTTTTGTATAAATTTACTATTCGAAGTAAAAGTATAAGTTTGAAAACACTTAATTAACCTAAACATTATTTATGAAAACAATTTATAAAAAATTGTTATTTTTAGTTCTATTACTCCCATTTACTATTCTTGCACAGAATGTTGTAGATGGAGTTGTTTTAGATAAAAAGACAAATCAACCGATAACGGGAGTAAATATCGCACTACAAGGCTCAAATCAAAGTACTTCAACTGATTTTGATGGTAAATTTAAATTGTCCAAAGTGAAAAAAGGAGATAAAATTTCATTTTCTTATATTGGATACAAAAAAGAAACTATAACTTTTGAAGACCAAAAAACACTTATAGTTTCTTTAATTGAAGAAGCAAATGTATTACAAGATGTAGTAGTACAAGTAGGATATGGATCTGTTAGGAAAAAAGATGCTACAGGATCAGTAGAAGTTTTAACAACTAAAGAAATGAACAAAGGTTATGTTTCTAACGTTGAAGGACTTTTAAACGGAAGAGCTGCAGGTGTTGTAGTAACACAAGGTGGTCGTCCGGGAGATGGTGCTGCAATTAGAATTCGTGGTGAATCTTCATTGTATGGAAAAAATGATCCGTTAGTTGTTGTAGATGGTGTTGCAATTGAAAATGGTTTAAACTCAATTAACCCAAATGATATTGAAACAATTTCGGTATTAAAAGATGCCTCTTCTACCGCAATTTATGGTAACCGTGGATCGGCTGGGGTTATTGTGATTACAACAAAAAAAGGTGGAAAAGGAGATTTAAAAGTAAGTTTTAATACAACAATTACAGTAAATGCACTTGCAAAAAAATTAGATGTAACTTCTGCTGATGATTTTAGAGCATTTATGAACAATCCTGCAAATGTCTCGTTTTACAATATTAATCAATCTAGAATTGATAGAATGGGAGCTGCTTCAACTGATTGGCAAAATGAGATTTTCTCAAATTCAGTTACTATGGATAATTTTATTTCATTGAGGGGATCATTATTTAATACTATTCCTTCTTCATTCTCTTATGGAAATTCTCATATTCCAGGGATATTGAATACTTCAAATTATGATAGAACAACAACTGCGCTTCGATTAAATCCATCTTTCTTTGAAGATCATTTAAAAATTGCGATTAATAACAATTTTACCATCACTGAAAACCAATTTGCAGACGAAGGGGCTATTAGAAATGCTATTACATTTGACCCAACTCAACCCGTTTATAATACTACCGGGTTAAATGGCGGTTTTTTCGAGTGGTATGACGCATCAGGTAATCCTGTTTTTTTAGCCACAGATAACCCAGTAGCTACTTTAAGACAAACAAACAATACCAATTATTCGTATCGTTATTTATCAAATATTCAGGCAGAATATAAATTCCACTTTATGCCAGATTTAAAATTTACGGCTATTGCTGCAATTGATCGATCTACAGGAGATAGTTCTTACCAATTAAGTAGTCAAAGTATTAGTGGATTATATAACAGCGGAGTTGGTTTAGGTAATAAATCTGAAGGATGGTGGACAAGTACACAAAAATCTTTAGAGTTATATTTCAATTATACCAAAAAATTCGGAAAATTAAATGTAGATGTTACAGCAGGTCATAGTTACCAAAACACAAAACAAGATTCATATAATTCGGGTAATCTTAACGACCCACAAAATGTAATTAATTCTAATGATTATTATTTAAATCCAATTGTTAAATTAGAATCCTATTTTGGCCGAGCTAATGTTGGTTTTGACAGTAAATATTTATTAACACTAAATTTAAGAAGAGATACTTCTAACAGATTTGATCCGTCAAACCAAACTGCCATTTTTCCTGGAGCTGCATTTGCATGGGTTGTCTCAAACGAAAGCTTTTTAAAAGATAGTAATTCAATTTCTAGCTTAAAATTAAGAGCAGGATGGGGACAAACAGGACAACAAGACATGAACTATAATTATTTTCCTTATTTGCCGACCTATTTAGGTTCAAATATTGGTTCCTATTATTATTTTGGTGATACTGCTTATAGTCCAATTAGTCCTTTGTTTTATACTACTTTATTAAAATGGGAAACCGTTACTTCAACGAACTTTGGGGTTGATTTTGAATTATATAAAAAAGTAAAAGGAAGTTTAGATTTTTTCCAGAAAGACACCCAAGATTTGTTAGCAAAAGGAGTTCCATTTCCTGATGGCGCAAACCTATCTAACAATGGCCCAAGAAACTTTGGAAATCTTACAATTCAAGGTATAGAGTTGAATTTAAATGCAGACATAGTAAATACAAACAACTTTAGTTGGAATCTGAATTTCAATACAAATTATCAAAAAAGAGAAATCACTGCAACTGCAGTTGACGGAACCGATTCTCCAGGAATTCCTTGGGGAGGAATTGCAGGCGGTATAGGAAATAATATACAAATGCAATCTACAGGATACGCTCCAAGTTCCTTCTATGTATATCAGCAAGTCTACGGAACTGATGGAAAGCCTTTAGAAGGTGTATTTGTAGATAAAAATGGAGATGGTATAATTAACTCTTTGGATATGTCTCACTACAAAAAACCATATGCGGATTTCACTTTTGGTTTAATGTCCAATATGAAGTATAAAAAATGGGATTTCTCTATGGCTTGGAGAGCTAGCTTAGGAAACTATAACTACAATAATACAGACTCTTCAAGAGGTTATTTAGCACAATCAATCAGTCAAATTACGCCATTAAACAATATCAGTCCTAGTTTTTTTGATACGGGCTTTGTAAACGAAGGAAATAACAGATATTTCTCTGATTATTACGTTCAAAACGCTTCTTTTATTAAATTAGATAATATTTCTTTAGGATATAATATTAATGAACCTTTTGGAAAAAACACTACTGCAAAATTATCTTTTGGAGTTCAAAATGCATTAATTATAACTAAATACAGTGGATTAGATCCTGAGATTTTTGGAGGTATTGATAATACAATTTATCCAAGAGCTAGAATGTATGTTGTAGGTTGTAATGTTAACTTTTAATATAAAAATAGTATGAAAAATAAAATAGTAAGTTTATTGTTTATAGTTGTTATTTCATCTACATTCACATTATCTTGTTCAAGTGATATCCAAAAAACGGAACAAGATCCAGATTATTTAACATCAGAAACGTTATACCAAAATGAAGCTTCCTACAAACAATTTTTAGCTAAATTGTATATGGGACTAGCTACTTCTGGTCAAGGCGGACCGAATGGCGCTCCAGATATTGCGGGTATTGACGGAGGTTTCGGTCAATATTTAAGAGCCTATTGGCAATTAAATGAGTTAACAACAGATGAGGCAATCATCGGATGGGCTGATGGTAACCTACCTTCATTAAACAACCATACTTGGGCATCAAACAACGAATTCATTTATGCAATGTTCTCCCGTGGTATGTATCAAGTATCGTTGTGTAACGAGTTCTTACGTCAAACGGATGATGGTAAATTAGATAGTAGAAATGTGTCTGCTGCTACTCGTGCAGAAATTATTAATTTTAGAGCAGAAGCTCGTTTTTTAAGAGCCTTTTCTTATTGGAATTTAATGGACTTTTTTGGCAACATTCCTTTCGTAACTGAAAACGATGCTGTTGGATATTTCTTACCTCCACAAAAAGATAGAGCTTTTGTGTTTGATTACATTGTTAGTGAATTAAATGCTATTGATGGAGATTTAAAATCTTCTGGTACAAATGAGTATGGCAGAATAGATAAAATTGCTGGTAAAATGTTATTAGCTAAATTGTACTTGAATGCTCAAGTATATATAAATCAACCCAAATTTTCTGAAGCATCCGTTGCACTGGCTTCTGTATTAAGTTCAACTTACTCCATTAATACTAGCTCAAGTTATGATAAAGTTTTTATGGCAGATAATGATGTAAATGGATCACAAACAGAAATTATTTTTCCAATTCGTTTTGATGGCTTATCTACTCAAACTTGGGGAGGCACAACGTATCTTGCCCACGCATCTGTTGGAGGAACAATGGATCCGGCTGCATCAGGTATCAATAGTGGTTGGGCAGGTTTAAGAACAAGACCTGAACTTGTTGATAAATTTTCGGGAGATCCTAGAGGTATGTTTTATACTAGTGGGCAAAGCTTATCCATTAGTAACATTGGAAATTTTACAGACGGTTATGCAGTTATGAAATTTAAAAACATAAAATCAACAGGAGGTCAAGGTTCAGATGCATCTGGGCAATTTGCCGACACTGATTTTCCTTTGTTTAGATTAGGTGACGCTTATTTAATGTATGCTGAATTAGCAGCAAGAGGAGAAGGAAGTATAACACAAGCTGCGTCATATGTTAATACATTAAGAACAAGAGCTGGTGCTTCTTCAATTACTTCATCAAATATTACATTAGACTTTGTATTAGATGAAAGATCTCGTGAATTATATTGGGAGGGGCACAGAAGACAAGACTTAATTCGTTTTGGTAAATATACTGGAAGCACTTATCTATGGCAGTGGAAAGGTAATGCTCAAGCAGGAACAGGAATTGATGATAAATTCAAATTATTTCCAATACCTTCTCAAGCAATAGGTTCTAACCCTACATTACAACAAAACGCTGGTTATTAATTTAATAAAAGAAAATATGAAAAATATAATTAAAATAATACTAACGCTACTTTTACTTGTAAATCTCTCTTGTGAAGATTCTAACGATTTAGTTGTATCTTCAAATGGATTTGAACTTAGAAAGGATGCATCAGTAACTTCGCCTTTAGTTTTAACCGAAGCTACTGCTTCAGATATCTTTGCAAAATTTGAATGGGATATTGCAAATAATGGTCCGGCTACAATTTCAACTTACACCTTGCAAGTTTTTGATCATAATGATGTTTCCTTGTCTAATCCTGTTGAATATTCAGGTAGCGGTTTGGTGGTAAGTCCAACATCTAGAAAAGCTACAATTACAGTAACAGAATTCAATAAATTAATAAATGGATTACCCAATTATAAATGTAGCGAAATGGATGTTGATATTAGAATAAAATCGTTATTGGGAGGTAATGCTGCTAATGCGTTTAGTCAATATTCTAATCCAATAAATGTAAAAGTTACAGGTTATTCATTAAAACTTCCTGTAATGGCTTTTGTTAAAACAGGAAACACCGCTTCTACAGAGCCAAGAGTTGCTGCTTCTGCTCCGTCTTCTAATACAGATTTCGTTGGTTATATGTATTTAGAAGCAGGTAATTATAAATTTTACCAAGCAGATGCATGTCAGGATTTTACAACTCCAACTGTTTATGGTTTAGGCGGCACAACAGGCACATTAAATTCAGGCGCAAGCGCACCAAGTATTTCTGTTGCAACAGCAGGACATTATTTGGTTAAAGCGAATTTATCAAATAACACCTATACCTTAACTCCTTATACAACTTTCGGAATATTTGGAGCTGCAACAAGATCTGGTCTTGGAACTGGATTTCAAGTCCCTTTTAATTATGACGCCACGACTAAAACATGGGTTTTAGAAGTTGATTTAATAAAAGGGAAAAAATTTAAATTCAAATCGAATCTTTGGACCGGAACAGCCGTAGTCGCTACATTACCAAACCCGCCATATGCACCTGGAACGGCATCAACATCAGTTTCTATTTTAGGTAAAACGGCTACACCTTCGGTATTAGTAGAAAATAGTACAACAGGACAAGGTGATATTTCGGTTCCTGGAACAGATGATGGATCTAGAGACAAATATAGAGTTGTTCTTGATGTAAGTAATCCAAGAAATTATACTTATAAAATGACTAAAATTTAGATTTTACATTATTAAACCTATTTATTAAAAGCAACTAACTAGTTAGTTGCTTTTAATTTAAAAAACAACAACAATGAAAAGAATTGCCTTACTATTTTGTTTAATTACCTCTATTGTATTTTCACAACAAGTTACTATTTCTCCTGCTACTTTTGCCGTAACCGATCAAATTACGATTACCGTTTCATTTGCAAGCGCTACTTGTAATTCAATGGGTTCTAATCCGGTAAAAGTATATATACACTCCGGTGTGGGGACAACTGCTAATCCTTGGTCTTCAGTAGTTGGAAATTGGCTCGCAGATGATGGAGTTGGATTAATGACAAACAATGGTAATGGCACTTGGAGTATTACTATTACCCCAAGTATTTATTATAATTTAAATGCAACCCAACAATCTAGTGCAGCTAGAATGGGAATGGTCTTTCGAAATGCAACGGGTACACAAACCTTAAAATTAGCACCAAGTTGTAGTGATTTCTTTTTCAACGTTGGTTATTTTCAATCTACTTTGATAGCTCCTTCTGAAAATAGTGCCACAATTATAGCATCAGGAGGAAGTTTAACTATTTCAGCATCGAATACCAATGGAAATGCTAATTATAATTTAAAAGCTAATGGAACAAGCATTGATGCAGTTTCTAATCAAAACACCTATAGTTTTAATCACACAAATATTACATCCAATCAAAATTATGAGTTAATAATTACTCAAGGTACCTCAATTCAAACTAAAAAGTTCACTGTAATTGTATCACCTCCTTTAATTTCTCAAGCTATTCCTTCTGGTAAATTGGATGGAATAAACTATGACGCTACTGATCCTTCAAAAGCCATATTAGTTTTAGATGCGCCAGGAAAAGACTTTGTATATGTAGCAGGTAGTTTTAACAATTGGCAGCCCGACAATAATTATGCAATGAAAAAGGATGTTTCATCCTCTAAGTTTTGGTTAGAATTAACAGGTTTAACGCCTGGTGTCGATTACAGTTATCAATATTGGATTGTAGATCAAACACCAATTGCCAATTCGCCAGTTTTGGTAAAAACGGCTGATCCGTATTCAACTTTAGTTTTGTCTTCTTATGACGATCCTTATATTCCTGCTTCAAAGTATCCTAATTTACCTCCTTTTCCATCAAACTCTGGACAAGATAGAGAAGTTACAGTTCTAAAAACAGGTCAAACACCTTATACATGGAGTAACGCAACGCTTAATTTTGTAAAACCAGAAAAAGAAAAATTGGTCGTTTACGAATTGCTAATTCGTGATTTTGATTCAAATAGAAGTTATCAAAACCTGATTGATCGAATTGATTATTTTAAAAATTTAAAAATAAATGCTATAGAGTTAATGCCAATCATGGAATATGAAGGAAATGAAAGTTGGGGTTACAATACTGCTTTTCATATGGCTAATGATAAATATTATGGAACAGCAGATAAATTAAGAGAGTTCATTGATGTTTGTCATCAAAATGGTATAGCAGTAATTTTAGATTTGGCATTAAATCATGCTTTTGGAAGGAATCCAATGGTTAGAATGTGGATGAAAGATCCCGAAGGTGACGGTTGGGGCGACCCTGCTTCTGACAACCCGTATTTTAATCAAGTTGCTACACATAGTTATAGCGTTGGAAGCGATTTCAATCATTCGCAAGCAAGAACTAAAACCTATGTAAAAAGAGTTGTAAACCATTGGATTCAAGAATTTAAAATTGATGGTTTTCGTTGGGATTTAACAAAAGGTTTTACACAAGATTGCCCTTCAAATGTTGCCGGAGGTCAGGATGCATGTACCAATGGCTATCATCAAGACAGGGTGGACGTACTTAAAGAATATGTTGATTACTCTTGGACTTTAGATCCTACACATTATGCAATTTTTGAACATTTAGGAATAGACAGTGAAGAACAACAATGGGCAAATTATAGAATAGGAGAAACGCCAAGTAAAGGCGTAATGTTTTGGGGTAAAATGACCGACCAATACAATCAATTATCAATGGGATTCAATTCTAATAATGATATTACTAGAATGGGAAATGTGGCTCATGGGTTTACCGCCAAGAGAGTTATAGGTTACCCAGAAAGTCATGATGAAGAACGATTGATGTATAAAAATGCAATTTACGGAAACAATACAAACGCTTCGCATAATGTTAGAACATTAAATGTAGCACTTTCAAGAATGTCAGCTATTGCGGCAGTTTCACTGCTAATTCCTGGCCCAAAAATGATTTGGCACTTTGCAGATTTAGGTTATAATGATTCAGTTTTTACCTGCAACAACGGATCAGTAAATACATCTACTGATGCAACTTCTGGCGACTGTAAACTTGATACTAAACCACAATTACAATGGACAAATAATTGGTTAGGCGATTCGAATAGAAATGCTATCTATAATAATTATGCAAAAATTATAGATTTGAAAAAGAATAACGCCGTATTTAGTAAAGATTACGCTATTAATTCGGGTACAACATTGCAGCCAAAAATATACATATATGATAATGCTGCTTCCACAACCACTTTAAAAAACGTAGTTGTTTTATCCAATTTTAGTGTCGATACAATTAATGTCACGCCAAATTTTCCTTACACAGGAATTTGGTACAACTTGATGGATAATACCCAGCTAAACGTAACAAACACTTCAGGCCCAATTAGTATCGAAGCCGGAGGATTTAGAATATATGGAAACCAAATTTCAAATTTAAACACAGATAGTTTTAGCGATCTTAGTTTTATCACTTTAACTCCTAATCCATCAACCAACTTCTTTTCAATAAATTATGATTTATCTAAAGTATCTATTTATTCCATAACGGGACAATTAATAAAATCTTTTCAAAATAAATCAAAAACGGATGTTTATGAAATTTCCGATTTAAATAAAGGAATATATTTAGTAAAAGTAGTAGATGTAAATAATACTGAAAAAACTTTTAAATTAATAAAACAATAATTGGAGCGATAAGAAAAGAGACACGATTTATGAATTATTCATTATTAAGGCAATAAATAATGTATTTATTAACACTACATCGTTTTCGTTAGACTTTTTTTTTTACTTTAATAAAAATATTGCAAATAAATTTTAAATTTGCTTAATTGAATTTTAACCTTAAATATAATAACAAATTATGAAAACAAAACTACTATTACTAATTGCAATTGTTTTTACTGCAATTAACATTAACGCCCAAGTATCATTAATTGGTGTTGGGGCAACCGGAAGTTGGTCAACTGACTATGATTTAACTGATGCAGATGCAGATGGTATCTGGACTGGAACTGCCGTTCCTATGGCAGGGGGAGAATTCAAATTTAGACTAGATCATGCGTGGACTACAGCTTATGGAAATGGAAATGGCGCAGCAACATGGCCTTCCGGTACTGCTGATACAACTCCTGGAGTAAACAATAATATATTAGCAATAGCAGGTGTTTATGACGTATCTTTTGACATAGCTACAGGAGCGTTTTCTTTTGCTGGGGGTACTCCAATTCCTGTTGTTAAGTTAGTTGGCTCTGCTGTAACTACCGTAGGCGGAATAGTTTTAAGTACTGCAGATTTAGTTACTTTTACTGTATCTAATGCTACTTTAGTTGCTGGTGATGCTCAGTTTTCTATTGACGGCGTACTTTATGGTGGAACAACTTTCCCAATAGGTAGTGCATTAAGTAATACCGATTTAATTCCTGCGACTGCTGGATCTTATACTACTATTAGTATTAATGTTGTTTCAGGAGATTACGTGTTTACACCGGCTCCATTGTTTCAATTAATTAGTTTAACCGGTGCTGCTGTTGGCGGCTGGGGAACTGGTTTTGATTTTGATTTAACACCTGTAGATACTGACAATTATCGATTGAATGATATTGCTTTATTGGCAGCGGATTGTAAATTTCGTAAAGATCATGACTGGGCAACTACTTGGGGTGACGCTGCTTTTCCATCTGGAGTTTCAACAGGCAATAATATTACAGTAACTACTGCGGGGAATTATGATGCAAAATTAAATATTGTAACTGGTGCATATAGCTTTGCTTTTCCACAAATTAGCTTAACTGGTGCTGCTGTAGGCGGATGGGGAGTTGACTCTGATTTAATTACAACAGATGGATTAAATTATTCTCTTGATAATTTAGTTATGACAACTGAAGGTTGTAAATTCAGAAGAGATCATGACTGGGCTACTTCATGGGGTGGCGATGCATTTCCAACCGGAAATCCAGGAAATGGAGATATTCAAGCAGTAGCAGGAACCTATAATGTTACATTCAACAACCTTACAAAAGCTTATAATTTTGCAGATGTATTATCTACTAATCAATTTGATCAAAATTTATTTTCTTTAGCTCCAAATCCAACTAAAGGAATGTTTGCTATTAATGCAGATGTTGCTAAAGTTCAAATTTTTAACTTGACAGGTCAATTAGTGAAAACTTTTAATACTAAAGCTGCAAACGAAAGTTTATCTATCTCAGAATTAAATCAAGGTATTTACTTCGTAAAAGTAACAGATTTGAATCTTAACGAAAAAACTATCAAATTAATCAAAGAATAATTATTTCTTTAATTAAATAAATTAAACCTCTCCATGTGAGAGGTTTTTTTTGTTTTAAAAGTTTATTACTACCGAATAAATTGAATTTTATTTAGATAAAAAAGGGAAGCAAATTGTTTCCCTTTTTATTTGTTCGCAAAGTTATTATCGATACTAATAATGTAAAAAAAAAGCAGTATTTTTTTAAACCTGTTTTTAAACCTCTAATTTCATTAGTTCTGTACAATTTTACCCCCATTTTAGTATTGGCAAATAAAAATTTGCTATTAGATTTGTGTTGTTAGAAAAATTTATTTGTCCTTATAAATTAATTAGATTTCTCATTTCAAAAAATAGCAACAAAAAACAACCATTATGAAAAAATTATTACTCAATTTTAAATCACTTTTATTAGTACTTATTCTATGTGCCAATCTCGGAAATAGTCAAACCGTATTCCATGAAACTTTTGGAGCTACTGCATCAGCTTCCTATTTAGGAGGAACATCAACAACACCAGCAGGAATTTATTATACTCAAGGTTCCAATGGAGTTTTTTCTACCGCATTAAACGGCAGTGATGCGTTTTTAAATATGGCATCAAGTGGTGCGGCAGGAAGACCAAATTTGACGGCTCCATTTACATGAGAAAATCCATCAAGAGTCAATAAAGATGTTATTCCGAACAAAAAGTGTTTAAATGCTTTCATTATTGATGCGGAATTTTAAATTCAATTACGATATTAAATAGCGGAATTTTACTTAGATTTTTGGTAACATGCACCATCGGTTCTGCGAATTTCGCGGTATTTTCTACTTGAATCCCCGTTCCCGTTTTTCCTTCAGGATGAAATCTCGGATCGGTTAATTGTACCGTATTCAATCGAACTACAATTTGTTGCGCGTGACTATGCAATTCGCGAACATCCCCTGGATTCAGTCGTTCTTCAAAAACTCTGAATTCGGCATCGTCATAAATAATTTTATTTTTTAGAGGCTCAACCCATTTTTCGGGTTGTTTCAATTCGGGATGATTTTTCTTGAAAGCAACTTCAAAAAAACTTCCGATTGGCGATTCGTAGGATTCCGATTCTAAAAAAACGGCAATTTCGCCTCGTTTTAAATTAAATGTCCCTTTGCTACTTTTTATTTTCACATTATCTAAAGCAACAATTACGCGACTTCCATAATTTTCTGCAAATGATTTTGAACAATTTGTTCCGTTTTTAGTCACCAAGAAATAGGCATTATCAATTGTAATAGAATCGTTGAAAATGAAAGTTTTTTCGAATTTTAATGGTAATACGTAATTTTTCCCAAAAGAAATCTTGAAATTTATCACTAATAAAATCGCTAAAAAAAATGTTTTTTTCATTGAAATTTCTATTTATTAGCCACACATCTAAAACCCAAATGTTCCATTGAAGAATCGGAGGAACTTTTCATTCTCGCCGAAACGCGGTAGCCGCTACAATAGGATTCATTACATAAAAAAGACCCGCCTCGCATTACTCTTTTGGCAACCAAAGGCTCATCTGGGTCAAAACTTTTTTCTGGTCCTTTTGGATTAACAGCGATGGTTATTTTTTTGAAGGAATCGTAATAGGTATTGTTGTATTTATCTGCGCACCATTCCCAAACATTTCCTGCCATATCATATAATCCGTAGCCATTTGGTGCAAAAGTTTTTACAGGTGCTGCGCCATAAAACCCATCAACCGTTTCGTTTTTGTATGGAAAACTACCTTGCCAATAATTGCAATGTGTTTTTCCTTCGTCAATTTTTTCATTTCCCCAAGTATAAACCGAATTTTTTAAGCTTCCTCTTGCGGCAAATTCCCATTCGGCTTCTGTAGGCAAACGTTTTCCGGCCCATTTACAATAGGCGTTGGCATCGTCCCAACTGATATGAATTACTGGGTAATTTTCTTTTCCAATAATATCGCTTTCCGGGCCTTTTGGATGTTTCCAATTCGCGCCATGCGTCCATTGCCACCATTGGCTATAATCTTGCAAACTCACTTCGCCTTCAGTTGGAACAAACACAAGCGATGCTGCTTTCAAGGTTTCGGCATCTGGTTTTGGGGTGTCTGCGGGTAATTGTTTTTTTAATTCGTCCCAATTAACATCTTTTTCGGCGGTGGTGATATAGCCTGTTTCGGAAACAAATTTTTCGAATTGGGCATTTGTCACTTCGGTACTATCCATATAAAAGCCACTTACTTTTACGTTGTGTTTTGGAAATTCGTCCTGACGCCCTTGCTTATTGTCTGCGCCCATACTAAAAACTCCACCTGGAATCCAAACCATTCCTGCGCTGTTTTTTAATTTTGTTGGCGTATTAGTTTCAATTTTTTTTGTGGGATTTCCAAATCTTTTCGGAATAGTTGTCGTACAACACGTCTTTTTAGCAGGAACTGTTTTTTTAGAAGAATTTGTTTTTATTTGCCCAAATGTAAATGCGTTGCTGAAGAGAAAAAACAATATGACACCATATTTTATAATGGTTTTAAAGCTCTTATATTTAGGGTTTTTTGTCATTTTTTTTATAATTATTTTACTTGGGATTTAAAAAACGCAAGTATTTTGCCTTTCAATTCTTTTGAAACAGCTTTATAAGCTTCTTCATTTACAACATTTATAGTTTCGTTCGGGTCTTTTTCATAATCATACAATTCTGTTCCCACAATCCAATCGGCATTAAATGGTTGGTTGCTTCTGAAATTATTTCCCATCCAAATCGTAAAACGATAGCTGCATTGTTTTGTCTTGATAAGGAATTTGTAATTCATCAAGCAAAGCAAAAATTTCATCAGAGTTTGAGTGAATAGTTAAACCTATTTGCTTATTTTCTATTATTTCTTTAGCATCAGAAGACAAAATGTACTCTGGTTCATTAAAGCCTAAAATCTCTTCTATCAAAGAAACGCTGATTTTGTCGACATTAATTTTATTTGAAAACAACATAGAAGTAATTTTTAGTTCGTTGCAGAATTAAACATAATTTAGGACATACACAAGTTTTTTGGCAGTTTTGTTTGTTTAAAAGATTCGATGACTATGTTTTATGTAGGTGTTTTTAATGAAAATTATTACTACTTATTATAGTGTATCTTATACCCTATTAATATATGGTAAAAAAGATAAAATTTATTTATGTGATAAGTACTATTACTACCCTCCAGAATGAGTGGACACAACAGGAGATATTTTAGTATACCCCCCGACCTTTTTTAAATTAAAACCTTTTTTGAAATTTTATTTTAAGGTCACTTTTGAAATTCAAGGAGATTAAATAAAGTGTAGAAATCAAGTTATGTGTTTTAAAAACACCCTATCAAACACCCTTATAAAAGAAAAAACTCATAATTAGCTGAAATATTGCTAGTTATGAGTTTTTAAAGTGGTACCTCCAGGGATCGAACCAGGGACACATGGATTTTCAGTCCATTGCTCTACCATCTGAGCTAAGGTACCTTGCTTTCGCGGTTGCAAATATAGAATGATTTTTAATTTATCCAAAACAAATATTAAAAAAAATCAATTCGTACCTTCGCAGCATTAATATTAAATCTATGCTTCTAGCGGTCGATGTCGGGAATACCAGAATTAAAGCTGCTGTCTTTGAGGATTCTATCCTTCTAGAACAGTTTGCTTTTCCAATATTGGAATTCAAAAATGCTATTGAAAATATCCTAAAAAAATACAATAACTGCAACGATTTGATTGTGGCTTCTGTTGGAAATCTTGACAATAGTGATTTTTTGGCTTTCGAAACGAATGTAAAAGTTCATTTTGTTTCCAATGAATTTCCATTTCCATTTCATAATTTATATCAAACACCAAAAACTTTAGGAATTGACAGAATGGTTCTTGCTTCAGGAGCCGTTTTAAAATATCCGAACCAAAACCGACTTATTATCGACGCAGGCACTTGTATAACCTACGATTTTATTGACGAAAATGATAATTATCACGGTGGCGCTATTTCTCCGGGAATGCAATTACGCTATAAATCGCTAAATAATTTTACCGCCAATTTGCCTTTGTTGGACATTGATGATTTTAATAACCAAATCGATTTGGAAATCAATCCCAATTTGATCGGAAATTCCACTCAAAATTCTATTCATTCGGGTGTAATAAATGGTCTCGTTTTTGAAATCGATGGCTTTATTGACCAATATCAACAACAGTATTCAAATTTTATAATAATTTTAACGGGCGGAGACGCAGAATTTTTGGCTAAACGATTAAAAAATACCATATTTGCCAATTCAAACTTTCTCTTGGAGAGTTTGTGCCAAACATTTCAATACAAAAACACAAAATGATTAAAAAGAGTCTTATCCCAATTTTTTTCTTATTTACATTAATATCATTCGCACAAGAAGGAACTTCTTCTCCCTATTCTTTTTATGGAATTGGCGATGTCAAATTTAAGGGAACCGCCGATAATCGCGCCATGGGAGGATTAACAATCGCTTCTGATAGTATTCACATTAATTTTCAAAATCCAGCGTCTTATGCGGCCTTAAAACTGACTTCTTTTACCGTTGGTGGAACCTATCTAACTACAAAATTAGCCACCTCAAGTCAAAATGAAAACGCCAGAAGAACCTCTTTGGATTATCTTGCGGTTGGACTTCCACTTGGTAAATTAGGTGTTGGTTTTGGAATTATTCCTTATTCTTCTGTTGGATACAAAATCCAAACCATTATTGACGAAACAAGTACCTCGCCAAAAACCTTAAAAAAATATACGGGAACAGGGGGATTAAATAAAGTTTTCTTCGGAGTGGGAATGCAAATCATGCCAAAACTAAGCATTGGCGCAGACGTTAGTTATTATTTTGGAAAAATTGAAACCGACGGAATTCAATACCTGCAAGACATTCAATATGGTACAAAAGAAAATAATTCATCGGATATTAATGGGGTTACAACTACATTAGGCTTAAATTATACTTCGAAAGTAACTAATAAATTAACGCTTTTAAGCAGTTTGACTTTTGCTACACAAGGAAATCTAAAATCCGTAAATAACAGAACAATTTATACCGTACAATATTCCGCTTCAGGAGCAGAATTAACAATTGATCCAGCAACAATTGACGTTGATAATACAACGCTAAAACTTCCAAGCAAATTGGCTTTTGGGATGGCTATTGGAGAACAAAAAAAATGGTTGCTTGGCGCTGAAATTACGCACCAACAAAGTAGCAATCTAGGAAACAGATTCAACGACATTAATAATGTAAAATTTGAAAACGCAATCAAATATACTATTGGAGGCTATTTTGTTCCAAAGTACAATTCCTTCTCAAATTATGTTCAAAAAATAACATACAGAGCGGGTTTACGTTATGAAAATACAGGATTAATTATTCAAAATCAAGCAATAAATGATGAAGGGATAACTTTTGGATTTGGAATGCCGATTTCAGGGAGTTTTTCAAATATCAATATTGGATTTGAATTTGGAAAAAGAGGCACCACAAGCGCCGGATTGGTTAAAGAAAATTACGCTAACTTTACCATTGGACTTTCGTTTAATGACAAATGGTTCGTGAAAAAACTCTATAATTAATTTAGTAATTTTAATAAAAAAGCTATGAAAACCAAATTTGCATTAATATTTATTTTAGGTTTTTTCTTTGTAAATGCCCAAAAGAAAGAAATAATCTGTGCCGAAAATTTGGCAAAAGTGAATGATTTGATAAAAATTAATGATTTTAATGCAGCTAATCCAATTTGGTCGGATGTTAGAAAAAAATGTCCAACATTAGACGAAACACTATATGTATCGGGCGAAAAAATTCTAAATTATTACATCGAAAACGCTGCGACTCCTGAAGAAAAAGAAAAAGCAGTTCGTAATTTAATTGGTTTGTATGACGAATACGATGCTTTTTTCCCGCTAAATTCTCAAGAAAATCAAGTAAAAAAAGCAATGCTTTTGTATGACAACGAACTCGGAACTTCAGTTGAAATTTATGCTTTGTTGGACAAAACATTTCAAAACACTCCCGAAAAATTCACCAATCCAAATGCGCTTTACACTTATTTCGATTTGTTTTATTCTCAAATAAAAAACATTCCAATCGAACGTCAAGTGGACGAAATCATTACGAAATACGACGCTATTATATCGCGAATCAATGTGGCTTCTAAAAAAGCATCGGCTTCGGATATCAGCGCCTCCAAAAACGTAACCATCGGAATTGACGCGCTAATTTCGGGAATTATAACCAAAGAAAAATTAGTTCCATTCTATCAAAAAAACTACGAAAGCAATAAAGAAAACACCGATTGGCTAGAAAATGCCGCTTCAACTTTGTTTTCAAAAAATGCTTCAGCAGATCCATTGTTTCTTTCTATTGCAACGACTTTATATAAATTAAAACCAACTTCAAAATCAGCTTATTATTTGGGATTTGCCACTTTGAGCACTACTAATAGAACGGCGTCAATCAAATATTTTGAACAAGCCGCACAACTAGCAACCGATCCAACTGAAAAAGCAACCATTTATTATTTAGCCGCCACTACAAGCAGTAATTATAATAAATCAGAAACAAAACGATTTATTTTGAAAGCCACCGAGGCACTTCCGTCTTTCGGGAAAGGGTATTTTTTATTAGCCCAATTGTATGCTAATAGCGCCAACGAATGCGGGAAAACACCTTTTGAAAAGAAAGCGATGAATTATTTGGCTTCCAATACCGTCTTAAAAGCTGGAAAAGCCGATCCTAAACTTTTGGAAGCCGCCAATCAACAATCGGAAAGTTTTTTGAAAAACGCACCAACCAAAGCGGAAATTAAATTGGCAAATTTGTCTGGAAAAAAAATCACTTTCTATTGCTGGATCAACGAAACCATTGTTGTTCCAAAATTGTAATATGAAAATAACAAAGAATATAGCGCCAATAATTGTAAGCACTTTATTTTTTATGATGCTGTTTTCATCCTGTGAAAGCAATTTTAAAGAAGTTCAAAAAATCAATTTTTCTGAATTTTCTCCTAGTGGCGAAGCCGATGATTTGAACCTGAAATACACCGATTCAGGAACGATAAAATCGGTGCTAATTAGTCCAAAAATGCTGGATTATAACGCAGTAAATTATCCTTTTACTGAATTTCCAAAAGGAATCCACGTTACTTTTTATGAATCGAACGGAAAAAAGACATTTGTAACTTCTAATTATGCGGTTAGTTACAAAACCACAAGCGTCATCGATTTGCTAGGAAAAGTAATTATTTCTAATGAATTTGGACAAAAATTAGAAACCGAACAATTGTTTTTTGATCAAAAAAACGAATGGTTTTATACCGATAATAAGTTTAAATTTACGGACCCAAAAGGGGTTTCTTATGGCGAAGGAATCGATTTTAGTAAAGATTTTAAAATCGTAAATTCCCAAAAAATATCAGGAGAAGTCGAACAATCACAATAACAATTAATACAAACAATATGAATTATTTAAAATACACACAATACGTTTATCTTGTAGTTGCTATTTTCTTTACTTATAAATCAATATCGATTTGGAACGAAGCAACTGATGAGCACTTTCTGTTTTTAGGAATTGCACTTGTATCGGTTTTTATGTTTTTCTTTCGAAGAAAATTCGCAAAAAAATTCGAGCAACACAATAACAATAAATAAAACCGAATTCGGCTGTAAAGATTTACTTTAATAAATTTTCAAATTTTCTTGCAATTTATTAGTCAACATCTATAATAATTAAATAGATAATTGTATTTTCGCAGACTGAATTTAAAATTAATAACAATAAAAATGGCAGTTTTACAAAAAATTAGACAACGTTCCCTACTTCTAATATTAGTTATTGGGTTATCATTATTAGCATTTATTGTACAAGATTTATATAGAAAAGGTGATTTTGGTTCAAATTCAAAATACGTTGGAACTATAAACGGGAAAGATATTTCTTTTGAAGATTTCCGAGTAAAAGTAAGCAACGTAGAAAAAAGTGGACAAGGTGTTACCGCAACTCAAGCCGCAAACCGAGTTTGGGATCAAGAAGTTGCTATTGCTTTGTATGCTGCAGAATTTGAAAAACTTGGAATTCGTGTTGGAAAAAAACACATCTTCGAGGTGTTGAAAGCGGATCAAAATATTGGTCAAAATCAATTGTTTCTAAATGCCGCTGGAAAATTTGACGAAAATAAATTCACCGAATATTTTAAAGCAAATCCAGAACAAGCACAAATGATTAAGGATCGCGAAAAAGGCGATGAACTTAACGCAAAATACCAAATTTATAATTCATTAGTAAAAGCGGCAACTTATACAACAGATGCCGAAGGAAAATGGAAATATGAATTGGAATCAAACAAAGCAAATTTTGACTTCGTTTCCGTATTGTTTTCAACCATAAAAGATAGCGATGTAAAAATTTCTGACGATGAAATTACCGCTTATATGAAAGAAAATCCAAAAAAATATAAAGCAGATGAAACCCGCGAATTAGAATACGTTACCATTGAAGACAAAGCCTCTCCAGAAGATGAAGCGGATGTTAAAAAATCCATTACGGCTTTATTGACAGGAAGAGTTGTTTATAATAACGCTACTTCAAAAAACGATACTTTACCAGGATTCAAATCAACTACCAATTCAATTGAATTTGTTAACGAAAATTCCGATGTTCCTTATGATTCTACTTATGTAGCCAAAAAAGACCTTCCTGCCGAAAGCGCGGAACAATTATTCAATTTGGCCGCTGGCGATGTTTACGGACCATATTTGAAAGGTAACTATTACTGTATTTCTAAATCATTAGGAAGAAAAGCGGGCGCAAATGCAAAAGCAAGCCATATTTTGATTAGCTATGAAGGAACTCAAGTTCCAAACAAAAAAGAAAAAAGAACCAAAGAACTAGCAAAAGCCAAAGCCGAAATGTTATTGGCACAAGCGCAAGCAAATCCATCTAGTTTCATGATGTTGGCGTTAATGAATTCTGATGATTCTTCTTCACAACAAGGAGGCGATTTAGGCTATTTTGGACCTGGTCAAATGGTAAAACCATTCAATGACTTCGTTTTTTCTAGCCCGATTGGAAAAATTGGATTGGTTGAAACCGCTTTTGGATTTCACATTATTAATGTTACCGACAAACAAGATGCAGTTCGTTTAGCAACAATTGCTCAAAAAATCGAACCTTCTGAAGCAACCGTAAATAATACATTTAACAAATCGGTTAAATTTGAAATGGATGCCAACGAAAAAGATTTTGAAAAAGTAGCAAAAGAAGCAAAACTAACCGTTAATCCTTCTGTAAAAGTGAAAGTGATGGACGAAGGATTTGGAGCTGTTGCCAATCAAAGACAAATTGTTCATTGGGCTTTTGATAAAGAAACAAATGTTGGCGACGTAAAACGTTTTGAAGTAACCAACATTGGAAACATTATCGTAAAACTTAAAAAAGTAAACGAAGCGGGTTTGACGCCTCTTGATGATGCAAAAATCGCAATTGAACCGATATTAAAAATCAAGAAAAAAGCGGCTAAAATAAAAGCAAAAATGACAGGTTCCACTTTGGAAGCTATTGCAAAAACCAATGGAACCGCTACTCAAAAAGCTGTGGACGTAACTCTTGCAAATCCAGCTTTACCAGGAGTTGGTCTTGAGCCAAAAGTGGTTGGAGTTGCTTTCGGAATTGGAACAAACAAGGTTTCAGCGCCAATTGAAGGAGTTACTGGAATTTATGTAGTAAAAACTGCTGCAGTTACAAAAGCACCAGCATTAAAAATCCACACTGATTTTGTTGCCAAAGTTAAATCGCAAACGGCTTCTTATTCGGGTAGAATTATTCCAGCATTAAAAGTTGATGCTAAAATTGAAGACAATAGACCACAGTTTAATTACTAAACGTGTTCTTTCATCATAAAAAAATCCCGAATTATTCGGGATTTTTTTTGTTTATATCAATATCATTTCTTCATAAGTAAGAATGGTTTCAAATCCTTTCGATTTAAAATAAGCCGTTGGATTTTCTTTGGAAGCTACTAAAATAAAATCCCCGCCCCAAGCCCCAAGACTTTTTATAACGCCATTAAAATCATGAAATAATGATTCTTTAATGGTTTTCATTTCTAAAATATGACTCAAAATAATTTCATGTTCTTCTAGTAAGCTCATGAATTTCTCCAAATTTGCCGCCTTCAAAACTGCATTTGTAATTTGGTCTAATTCGGAAATGGAATTTTCAATTGCAGTTCTTTTATTAAAATAAGCAGCAATCGCAGTTTTACTATTTTGTTTTTTATTCAAATAAACAAAATAACAATTTTCAGCAAAATTAGGAGTGAAAACTACTTTTTCAACATAAGGTTTGTCGTTGTTGAGTTGGTATAAAATAGCCCCGTTATTTTGAGCACAAGCAATATCATAACCGCTTCCGCCAAAACTACTTTTTAGCAACTCAAATGCATCAATTTCCAGCCATTGCGCAATATTATTTATCAAAGTTGACGACGTTCCTAAACCCCAAAGCCTCGGAAAAGTTAATTCAGTAGTAATTTGATAGCCATCAGAATCCGTTATTAATTTTGGATTTTGCAAATAAGCTTCTCGCAATATGGAAACCAACGTATTTCTGAGTGTTTCGTTTTCAAATGGAACTTGATTGGTAATTTCGGAAAAAGCAATTGTGGTTTCAAACCAAATACTATTGTCCGAATCATAGCTTTTCCATTCGATTTGATTGTTTGCGCCAGATTCAACATTTAAATATTGACCAAATTTTGTTGGCAAAGCCAATGATTTCGCACCATCAAGAACAACATATTCTCCTGTAATTAATAATTTTCCGTTACTGTAAAATGTTTTTTTCATAGCCATCAAAATCAGAAACTAATTTATTTTCTTAAATTTTCAATAAAAGAAACCACGCTGCTATGAACTACGGTTGTGTCCTTAAAGTGTTTTTTGATTTGCGCCCGTTCATCATTGGTAACTTGAAATTGATTCAAAATATTATTCAGGTGCATTTTCATATGTCCTTCTTGAATCCCCGTGGTTGTTAAGGAACGAAGCGCCGCAAAATTCTGAGCCAATCCTGCCACCGCAACTATTTCCATTAATTCGGATGCACTTGGTTTTTCTAGCATTTCTAATGATAATTTAACCATCGGATGCAAGGAGGTTAATCCGCCAACGGTTCCTAATGCCAAAGGAATTTCCATCCAAAAACAGAAGTTTCCGTTCTCGATTTTGGCATGCGACAAACTAGAATAGCGTCCACTTTTGGAAGCATGTGCATGAATTCCTGCTTCAACGGCACGAAAATCATTGCCCGTAGCAAGTACAACGGCGTCGATTCCGTTCATAATTCCTTTATTATGAGTAACTGCTCGAAAAGGTTCTACTTCGGCAATATTGACGGCTTGAACGAATTTTTCGGCAAATTCTTTCGGATTTTCAATATGTTTTTCGGCTAAATCTTCTATTTTGCAAGAAACTTCAACGCGAACAATACAATTTGGAACATAATTTGACAAAATGCTCATCACGATTTCAAGCTGTTTTTCTTCTTCAGAAAATATTGAAAATGTGGCCGCTGCTGTTTTAAAAGTTTTGGCTATTTGTTCCAAACACGAATTAATAAAATTGGCGCCCATTGAATCTTTGGTTTCAAAAGTGACGTGCAATTGAAAATAATTAGCTAATAAATCGCTCTTATTTCGAAGTTCAATATTCAAAATACCGCCGCCGCGTTTTTGCATATTTGCAGTAATATTTTCGGTTTCAGCAAATAGTTTTGATTTTATTTCACTTAAAAAAGCCTCAAGTTTGGAAAAATCGCCTTTGTATAGAAAATGAACTTGACCAATTTTTTCGGTATTCAAAACAGTTGCTTTGAATCCGCCACGAGTTGCCCAAAACTTTGCCGATTTTGCTGCGGCCGCCACCACGGAGCTTTCCTCAATTGCCATCGGAATGGTTTTGTATTTTCCATTGATTAAAAAATTGGGCGCCACACCCAGCGGAATGTAAAAATTGGTGATCGTGTTTTCAATAAATTCATCGTGCAATTGCTGCAGTTTTTCGTCAGAATTCCAATACCTTTTTATTTGAACAATAGCCGATTCTGTATCAGAAAAATAGGCATTGGCAATCCATTGTATTTTTTCGATTTTGGATAATTTTGAAAATCCAGCAATTGGGTTAATCATTCTTAGAAATTAAATATTTGGATACAAAGATACAGATTCAGGAATTCGAATTCTAAAAAGTTGTAAAAAGGAAAAGACAAATCTACATTTTATTCAAAAAAGCACGTAGAATTGAGAAATTTTCACTAAAATTGAATGTTTTTATTTTACAACTTTTTATGAATAGGATTTACAAATTTATTGCATTCTTGTTGCTGACTACTTTTTCTGTTATTGGGCAACAAAAAATCACCGTTGAAGAAATTTTCACGGGTGCTTATCGCACAAAAGGAATGGATGAATTGCAATCTATGAAAAACACCAATCAATATACCGTTTTAAATTTTGATCGTGTAACTCGAAATATCCAAATTAACTTATTCGATTTTGCAACCCTAAAAAAAGTAGCGACCTTAATAGATTCCCGTTATTATAAAGAACTAGATGGCATTGATTCCTATGCTTTCAACGCCTTGGAAAAAGTAATTTTAATTGGAAATAATAGTCAACAAATTTACCGACATTCGTTTCTAGCCGATTATTTTTTATATGATTTGGAAAACAAAAAATTAACCAAATTAGTGGATTTCCAAATTCAAGAACCCACTTTTTCTCCTGACGGAACCAAGATTGCTTTTGCCAAAGAAAACAATTTATTTGTTTATGATATTGCTTCAAAAGTGACCACCCAAATTACTTTTGACGGAAAGAAAAATGCCATTATCAATGGAATTACCGATTGGGTTTATGAAGAAGAATTTGCTTTTGTTCGAGCTTTTGATTGGAGTAATGACAGTAAAAAACTTTCCTTCATTCGATTTGACGAAAGTCAAGTTCCTGAATTTTCAATGACAATTTTTGACAAAGAGTTGTATCCTAAAATAGAAACGTTCAAATATCCAAAAGCAGGCGAGAAAAATTCGGAGGTTTCGTTGCATATTTTTGATTTGAATACCAATGTCACTCAGAAAATTGATATAGGAAACTATAATGATTTTTATATTCCACGAATGAAATGGACCAACGACGCTTCTATTTTGAGCGTTCAAGTTTTGAATAGACATCAAGATAATTTGGATTTATTGTTTGTGGATGGTACAACTGGAATAGCCAAAGTTATTTTGAACGAAAAAGACAAAGCGTATATTTCAATTAATAACAATCTTACTTTTTTGAAAGACAACAGTTTTATTTGGACAAGTGAAAAAGATGGTTTTAATCATATTTATGTTTATGACAACACGGGAAAATTAATCAATCAAGTTACAAAAGGCATTTGGGAAGTGACCGATTATTATGGCTTTGATGAAAAAACTCAAAACGTTTTTTACCAATCTGTAGAAAATGGGTCGATTAATAGAGATGTTTATAGAATCAATATAAATGGTAAAAACAAAGTCCGTTTGTCTCAAAAAACAGGAACTAGCAGCGCTACTTTTAGTCCAAACTTTCAGTTTTTTATAAATTCATTTTCTAGTGCTTCCCAACCTCCAATTTTTACTTTAAACGAATCCAAGTCGGGTAAAAAAATTCAAGAAATTATTAATAATGATGAACTTTCTGAAAAATTGAAAGCGAATAATTTACCAAAGAAAGATTTTTTTGTATTGAAAACCGAAAAAGGCAACAATTTGAATGCTTGGATAATAAAGCCAAAAGATTTTGATCCTGCTAAAAAATATCCAGTATTTATGTTTCAATATTCGGGGCCAGGTTCGCAAAAAGCAAACAACGATTGGAATAATTCTAATGATTATTGGTTTATGATGTTAGCGCAACAGGGTTATATTGTAGCTTGTGTTGACGGACGTGGAACGGGATACAAAGGAGCCGAATTCAAGAAAATGACACAAAAAGAATTGGGAAAATTTGAAGTAGAAGATCAAATAGATGCTGCCAAAGTAATCGGAAATTATCCATTTGTAGACCATACAAGAATCGGGATTTTCGGATGGAGTTACGGCGGTTTTATGGCTTCCAATTGTATCCTGAAAGGAAATGATGTTTTCAAAATGGCTATTGCCGTTGCGCCGGTTACCAATTGGCGATTTTATAATAGTATTTATACCGAACGCTTTTTGCAAACACCTCAAGAAAACGCCAGTGGATATGATGAAAATTCCCCAATTAATTTTGTAGACAAATTGAAAGGAAATTTCCTTTTGATTCATGGAAGTGGCGATGATAATGTACATTTGCAGAATTCGATGCAAATGATGGAAGCCTTAATTCAGGCCAATAAACAATTTGATTCGCAGATTTATCCCGATAAAAATCATGGAATTTATGGCGGAAAATCCCGAATTCAATTGTATAACAAAATGACAAATTTTATAAAAGAAAAACTTTAACCCAACCTAATTAACATTTAAAAAACACTATTATTATGAACAATACCGCAAAAACAGGACACCCAAAGGGACTCTATTTTTTATTTTTCACAGAAATGTGGGAACGATTCAGTTATTATGGAATGAGAGCCATTTTCATTCTTTTTATGACAAAAATACTTTTAATGAAAGATGCCGATGCTTCCCAAATTTATGGAAGTTATACCGGTTTAGTTTATCTAACACCGCTTTTGGGAGGTTATTTATGCGATAAATTTCTCGGAAACAGACGAAGTATTATAGTAGGTGGACTTTTGATGGCTTTGGGTCAATTCTTTATGTTTCTAAGCGCATCTGCTGGAGCAGATGGTGGCGTTTCTATCATGTGGATGGGATTGACGGCGATTATTATAGGAAATGGTTTTTTCAAACCAAACATTTCAACAATGGTTGGACAATTATATCCTGCAAACGACAGACGAATTGATAGCGCCTTCACCATTTTCTATATGGGAATTAACCTTGGAGCTTTCTTTTCTCCATTAGTTTGTGGGTCAATGGATTTCAAATGGGGATTCTTGGCAGCTTGTATCGGAATGTTGGTAGGTTTAGTAGCTTTTATATTGGGTCAAAAAAAATACCTTATTTCCGAAGAAGGAAAGCACATTGGTTTGCCAGTAAAAAAATTAGACGCTAAAAATATTGGTTTGATTTTAGGATCAATTGCTATAATCTTTTTCATGTTGAACTTCAAACAAATGTTCCAAAGTGATGTGGATGTTATTAGTTATTTTATTTATGGTGCAATGGTAGTTATGCCTGTTGTAATATTAACAGATAAAAGTTTGACCAAAATTGAAACACAACGTATCACAGTAATTTTTATACTTGCTTTCTTTGTTATCTTCTTTTGGGGTGCGTTTGAGCAAGCAGGTGCTTCATTGACTTTATTTGCAGATAGACAAACCGAAAGAACTTTATTCGGATGGGAAATGCCAGCATCTTATTTTCAATCTGTAAATCCATTAGCGGTTATTTCAATTGCTCCAATTATGACAATGGTTTGGGGATTCTTATATGCAAGAAAACTGGAGCCATCGTCACCTAAAAAAATGGCAATAGGTTTAGGATTAGTAGCCATGGGATATGTAGTAATTGCAATTGCTGTTAAGGGATTAGGAATAGGCGATAAAGTATCGATGTGGTGGTTAATTGGTTTGTATGTAATTCACACAATTGGTGAATTATGTTTGTCTCCAATCGGTTTGTCAATGGTTTCTAAATTAGCACCGCTACGTTTATCTTCATTAATGATGGGAACTTGGTTCTTGGCTAATGCTGCTGCTAATAAATTTGCAGGAACATTAAGCGCTTTAATTCCTGGTGGAGAAGACGGAACTGGCGGAGCAACATCATTTTTAGGATTTCAAATCACAAACTTATACGAGTTTTTTGTATTATTTATAATAATGTCAGGAACTGCGGCTGCAATTCTATTTGTTTTGAGCTCTTGGTTAGAGAAAAAAATGCATAATGATCATGTAGAAAGTGTCGATTTAGAAGTAGAAAACAGATAATTTTCCAAACATAGTAATCAATATTTCAAACCTACAAGAAACCCTTGTAGGTTTGGTTTTTAAAAATCAAAAAAATGAGTCAAGTTTTAACAATAGATCAAATACAAAATTTTAAAGGAAAATATCCAAAGCAAATTTGGAGTTTGTTTTTCTCCGAAATGTGGGAACGCTTCTGTTTTTATGGAATGCGCGGCATGTTGGTATTTTTTATGATTTCGCAACTGAATTTTGACAAAACCGAAGCCAATCTTCAATACGGAGCTACACAAGCTTTTGTGTATGCATTCACCTTCATCGGCGGATTATTTGCCGATAAAATTCTAGGTTTCAGAAAATCGCTTTTTTGGGGTGGTTTATTGATGATAATTGGAAGCGCAATTTTGGCCACCGACCCGCATCAATTTTTCTTTTTGGGAATTTCATTTACCATCATCGGAACTGGATTTTTCAAACCAAACATTTCTACGATGGTTGGAGAATTATACAAAAAAGGCGATGCTAGAACCGATGCAGGATTCTCCTTGTTCTATGCAGGTATAAATCTAGGAGCCTTATTGGGAGGTTATATTTGTATCGCTATCGGAAAAGGCGAACTTTTTGCGAGTTCAATTCCCGAGGACAAAAGATGGAACGTTGCCTTTGGATTGGCAGCGGTTGTAATGGTGATTAGTTTGATTAATTTTGTTTTTACTCAAAAATCATTGGGTTCAATTGGGTTGCAACCTGGACATCCATCGGCCGAAATACAATCAAAACCCATTGCGAAATGGGTAGAATATTCTGTTTATGCAGGAACTATTTTATTGGTTCCAATAATTCAAATTATGGTTTCTAAAACAGAATATACCGATTATTTTATGGCAATAATTGGTCCGCTAACCCTCATTTATCTTTTCTATGAAATGTCAAAAGTGACTTTGCAAGAAAGAAAAAAACTATGGGCGGCATTGGTATTTATACTTTTTTCCATTATTTTTTGGGGAATTTATGAGCAAAGTGGTGGATCGCTAAGCATTTTTGCTGCCGAAAATTTGAATAATAACTTAATCGGAATGCATCTTGACCCGAATGGCGTCAACAATTCTGGAGGCGCTTTCTTTGTTATTATTTTAGCACCGTTATTAGGGCTTCTTTGGATTTGGATGAATAAAAGAAAGTTTGAACCCAACACCCTTGTGAAATTTGGGCTCGGATTTATTTTTCTCGGTTTTGGTTATTATGTATTATTTGCCACTCGATTTTTTGCAATTGTTTCAGGAATTACGTCCTTGAATGTATTTACTTTAGCGCTTTTGGTGATTACTTTTGGGGAGCTATGTTTATCACCCATAGGATTATCAATCATGACCAAATTATCAACGAAAAACCTTCAAGGAATGATGATGGGAATGTGGTTTTTAGCTAGTGCCTACGGACAATATGTGGCCGGAATAATCGGTGCAGGATTGTCCACCGCAAAAGAAGGTTCGTCCAAATTAGAAATTTTGCTTGCCTACACAGAAGGATACAAACAATTAGGCCTTTACGCATTAATTGCCGGAATTATTTTGATATTAATTTCGCCATTAGTAAAAAAATTAATGCAAGATGTCAAATAAATTTCCGATATTTCGACTTTATTTTAATAGAATCAAAAAAACAAAACAAAAATTATAAGACTATGAAAAAGATATTTATTGCTTTATTGCTAGTTGCTGGTTCCTTTGCAGCAGAAGCTCAAGAACAAGTTTGGAATACAGATGTCAATAAAGCCATTGCTATTTCTGCAAAAACTAAAAAACCATTATTATTGTTTTTCACCGGAAGCGATTGGTGCGGTTGGTGTATGCGTTTGCAAAAAGAGGTTTTCAAAACTCCAGAATTTACCAAATGGGCCAATGATAATGTTGTTTTAGTCGAATTAGATTTTCCAAGAAAAACACCACAATTGCCAGAAATCCAAAAACAAAACAGCGAATTGCAACAGTTTTTTGGCATTCAAGGATATCCAACAATTTGGCTTGTAAATGCTTCAACAGTTGATAATAAATTAAACTTTGAAAAATTAGGAAGTACTGGATATGTTGCTGGCGGACCAGCTGCTTGGATTGGCGGAGCAAACGACATTATTAAGAAAAAATAAACTTAATTCAATCTATAAAATCCCTTTTCGCCAGTAGCGTGAAAAGGGATTTTTTCTTTTTCACAAGTGGCCTTCCAACGCGCAACATATGACTTATAATTGGATCCATCTGCCACAATTGTTCTTGGTTTATAGTTTTGAAGTAAACGTTCCAAATTTATTTTTGGAGATTGCGTAAGCAGCAAAATATCGGGTTGAATTTGTTTTGGAAAAACGCCCAAACTATCAATAATCAATATTTTATTTGTTTTAAAATAGGCCAAATTTGACAATTCTTTTTGTTCGCTAATTTTTGAAAAATGAGCTACTAAATACGATTTCAACATCGAATTATTAGCAATTTCTTTCGAAGTATTTTTTGAACAAAATAGTGTAACATTTTCACCTTTTCGTTCGGCAATAATTGTTTTTTTGGTGCTATTAAAAACAATCCATTCCTGCTCTTGTTGATTATTCCATCGGGAAGCAAAACAAATTCCTTGAAACAAAAGCACCATAGATAATGCCACCGTTAGCTTGTTAAAATTGGGTTTTTTGAACCAAATAATAATCGAAACAATCGCTAAATAACAACCAAACAACATTACCGAATTGAACGGAATGTCTTTGATTACAAATTCTTCAAAAGAGGCAACCCATTTGATTATTGAATTCAAAGAATTAACCAGCCATTCTAATAGTTTAAGCGGGATTTCTGGAACCCAGTTGCATGCCGCCAAAACCATAACGAAAACTCCCAAAGCCATTATTACAATCAAAAATGGGAGAATTATTAAATTGGTTATAAAAAACAAACCCGGAAATTGATGAAAATAATAAAAACTTAATGGAAAAGCCCCAATTTGAGCGGCAACAGAAACAGTCAAAATATCCCAAAAATAGGTGATAATTTTATTTTTCGGAACCCAAATATTTGCTAATAATGGCTGTAACCAAAGTATAAAAAACAATGATAAATAACTTAATTGAAAACCAATATCAAACAAAAATGAGGGTTTAAATAGTAAGATAATAAACAACGAAACTAAAAGCGTATGAAATATATTTGTGCTTCTTTTCAAATTCATTCCAATGGCTACAAATGAAAACATTGTTGCTGATCGAATGACCGAAGGCGATAATCCCGCAATTATTGCAAATCCCCAAAGCCCAAACAAAACGGCCATTAATCGGATCAGGTTTCCGAATTTATTTTTAGGTAATGGACGCAATAAAAATGTTATAAATAGCAGAATAAATCCAACATGTAATCCCGAAACCGATAAAATATGAACCGCTCCCGCATATTGATAATCTTGCAAAATATCCTTAGAAATCTCTTGCTGTTGTCCTAAAATTAATGCCGAAATTACGGGCAATTCTTTTTCTCCAAAGTGATGATTTCTCAAATTGGAAACAATCCTATTTCGCAATATATCGGAATAATACCAAATGGTTTTATCCATTGACGCACTTATTTTTAGTGCAGCGGTTTCCGTATAAACTTGTGCTGAAACGGATTGTTTTTTTAGGTAGTTTCCATAATCAAATTGATCTGGATTGTTTGGTTTTTTATGTTTTACTACTTTTTCTGTTAATTGTAATCGGGTTCCAATGGGCAGAAAAGTCTTGTTATTCTTAATATTTAAAAGAATTTTACCCGAACATTTTTTATGATCTAAATTAGTGACATTGGCAATAAACCGCTCATTTTTAAAAGTGCTTTTTAATCGTTCCCGAAGGACAACTTCTAAAGTATGTTTCTTTTCAAAATCACTAATTTGATTGTAATAAGTGGTCTTATTATAGGTTTCATCGTGAATTATTTGCGTTGTCATTCCAATAAAAACGGCAACAAACGATACAGAAATCCCAAAAGTAATTGGTTGCGCAAATTGTTTTTTATAGAAAAAATTAGAAACAAATAACACAAAAATTGACGCTCCTAAACAACAAAACACCATATTCGGCAATGGTTTTAAATAAAAGGCAAGTAGGATTCCTAGAACAAATCCGAGGGTGATTTTTGTTAATGGAAATTGAAGTACTCTCATTGGCCTAAAGTACTTATTTTGAAATAAAATGTATTATTTTTTAAAAAATTCTATTGGCTTGTGTAAAAGTTTTATTGTAATACTCTTCTTTTGTTGAAGAAATTATAACGCCTTTTGAGGTGGCAGAATGAATGAATTTTATTTCGTCAGAATTGACATCAATTACCAAACCTACATGATTAATCACGCGTTTTCCGTTGGTTTTGAAAAAAATTAAATCCCCTTTTTGAATCTCATTTGGTTCTAATTTTTTACCAATTTTTGCCATATCATTGGACGAACGCGGCAGATTAATGTCCAAACTTTTGAACGTCGCATACATAAAACCGGAACAATCGAAACCTTCTTTTGTTGTTCCGCCACTTTTGTAATTGGCGCCAAGGTTTTCGCTAGCAACATTTATTAATTGTTTGACAAAATAACTGGTATTTTCGGACTCGAGAATTAGTTCTGGGTCGTTTTCATCAACAATTTTCTTTTTTCGTTTTATTGCTACGCAGTATACAACTACGTTTTCTTTATTATTTTCGGTTGCTTTTTTGTTTTCGGATTTGACGTTTTTGGCAACTTCTTTTGAATTCAATTGATAAATCCCTAATTCTTTAGCTTTGGCTTTTGAAGTAATTATAACAGAAGGTGTTTTGCAACTAGCAAAAAGTAGAATAGTAAAAAAAAGGGCGATTGAATATTTCAAAAAAATGGAATTTTGTAAATTTATAACTTTATTATTTAATGCACTTTCGAGGTGTTTTTCACGATGAGTTTGGCTGTTTTTTCGCTGGCGCCACTTCCGCCAAGTTGCGCTTCCAAAAGGTCATAATTTTCTAAAACTTTCGCTCGATTAGTTGGTTCCAACAATTTTTCTAATTCTATTTTTATAGAAGCAGAATTGCAATTATCCTGAATTAATTCGGTTACTATTGGCGCATCCATAATTAAATTGACCAAGGAAATGTATTTCAAAGTTACCACCCGTTTAGCAATTTGATACGAAGCCCAACTCCCTTTGTAGCAAACTACTTCGGGCACTTTAAATAAGGCAGTTTCCAACGTGGCCGTCCCCGAAGTGACTAATGCGGCGGTCGAATGGCTCAATAAATCGTAGGTTTTATTAGCAATAAAATGAATATTTTTATCTTTTAAAAAAGGCTCATAAAACGAAAACTCCTGACTTGGCGCCCCAGCAATTACAAATTGATAGTCTGGAAAATCACCAGAAACACTGAGCATCACCGAAAGCATTTTCGAAATTTCTTGTTTTCGACTACCAGGTAATATTGCAATAATTGGTTTTGTATCCAAATTATTTGCTTTTATAAATTCTTCTTGAGTTGTAATTTGTTGATTTTGAATAGCATCAATTAATGGATGACCTACAAAATCTACCGAAAAACGATGTTTTTTCTCATAAAATTCTTTTTCAAATGGTAAAATCACATACATTTTGTCCACATCGCGGCGAATGGATTTTATACGACTTTCTTTCCAAGCCCAAATTTGTGGCGAAATATAATAATGAGTTTTAATTCTAAGCGATTTTGCCCATTTTGCAATTCGCATATTAAATCCGGGATAATCAATAAAAATCAATGCGTCGGGTTGGAATTCGAGAATGTCTTTTTTACAGAATTTAATATTATTTAAAATGGTTTTTAAATTGAAAATAACTTCAATAAATCCCATAAAAGCCAATTCGCGATAATGTTTTGCTAATGTTCCGCCTGTTTTTTGCATTAAATCGCCACCCCAAAATCGGATTTCGGCGTTTGGATCTTCTTTGTAAAGCGCTTTCATTAAATTCGAACCATGCAAATCTCCGGAAGCTTCTCCTGCAATAATATAATATTTCATATTTTTTCAACTATTTGTTATAATCCCCAAGAATTCAATTGCTGAATAGAATGATGCGCGGTCATATCAAAATGCACCGGAACCACCGAAACAAAACCATTGTGTAAAGCCCATTCATCGGTATCTTCTCCTTTGTCCAAATTTACGAATTCGCCTGACAACCAATAATAATCTTTCCCTTGTGGTGTTTTTCTTTTGTCAAATTTCTCCATCCAAATCGCTTTCGCTTGACGACAAATTCGGATTCCTTTTATGTCTTTTTCTTTTAATTTCGGAAAATTGACATTTAATAAAACGCCTTCTGCCAATCCATTTTCCAGCACTTTTGTAGCAATTTTTTTTACAAATGATTTTACAGCGTCAAAATCGGCATTCCAATCAAAATCGGCTAATGAAAAACCAATGGCAGGAATTCCTTCAATTCCGGCTTCAACCGCGGCGCTCATCGTGCCCGAATAAATAATATTGATTGAGGAATTCGAACCATGATTTATTCCAGAAACACATAAATCGGGTTTTCTGTGAAGAATTTCATTGACGGCCATTTTTACACAATCTACTGGTGTTCCAGAACAACTGTATTCTAGGATTGATGCGTTTTCCGCGGATATTTTATTGATATAAAGGGTGCTATTTATCGTAATAGCGTGTCCCATTGCGCTTTGCGGTTTGTCTGGCGCAACGACAACAACTTCCCCAATTTCTGACATAACCGAAATTAATGCTCTTATTCCTGGAGCAGTTATTCCGTCATCGTTTGTAACTAATATTAATGGTTTCATTCTCGTTTGGGGTTCAAATATTTTTTTATTTATTCTTGCAAAATTAATCATTTTTACAAGGAAGATGCTATTTTTACACCTTTAACAAAAAATTAGGCAAATCTCGATTTTTCAGGCTTGTTTTTTGTTTAATTTAGACTAAAATTTTAATGAATACAATTTTGAATTATATGAAAAGGAATTATAAGATTATACTTACCGCAATTGTTTTATCGATTGCGTTATTTGCATTTACCAATAATCAGAATATTAAGGGCGATCCCGAAAAAGATAAATTACTTTTAGAATTATTAACCTTTGTTATTGAAAAAGGACATTATAGTCCAGCGGATATTGATGATAATTTTTCAAAAGGCGTTTATAAAGAATACATTGAAGCTTTGGACCCATCCAAACGATTTTTTCTACAATCGGATATTGAAGAATTTTCTAAATTTGAATTTGAATTGGACGATCAAATCAAAAATCGGGATTTGACTTTTTTCGATTTAACTTACAATCGATTAATGCAACGGATAGAAGAAAGTAAAAATTATTACAAACCATTTTTACAATCTCCAATCGATTATACGGTTGATGAAGATTTTAATACCGATTATGAAAAACTACCATATGCCAATTCGGTTGCGGAATTAAAAGATAAATGGAGAAAACAAATTAAACTTTCTACTTTATCTTCATTGACCGATAAATTAAAATATGAAGACGATAAGAAAAAAGGAATTAAATCAGATACAACGAAGGAAAACGGTATTTCAATAGATTCTGTTGCTATTGCA
Organism: uncultured Bacteroidota bacterium; assembly: GCA_903839195.1. GTDB lineage: Bacteria > Bacteroidota > Bacteroidia > Flavobacteriales > Flavobacteriaceae > Flavobacterium. The sequence goes on from CAIMBK010000125.1 coordinate 47,014, forward strand.
AAAGCTAAAAAAATTAAAGAAGAAGCTGATAAAACACCAAAATCCTATGAGCAACTCGAAAAAGAATCTCGTGAAAGTGCCGCAAAATCGTTAGACGAATTTTTTAGTTCAATAAAAGACTTGAATCGGGATGATTGGTTTTCTGTTTTTATTAATGCTATTGCCGTACGTTTTGACCCACATACTTCCTATTTTGCACCTGATGAAAAAGAGCGATTTGACGTAAGTATGTCTGGAAAGTTGGAAGGAATTGGCGCAAGACTTCAAAAGAAAAATGATTTTACCGAAATTACCGAGTTGATTTCTGGCGGACCCGCTTGGCGCGGAAAACAACTAGAAGCCGGCGATATTATCTTAAAAGTAGCCCAGGGCGATGGCGAAGCTGTTGATGTTGTTGGAATGCGAATTGATGATGTTGTTAAAAAAATAAAAGGGCCAAAAGGAACTGAAGTACGTCTTACCATCAAAAAAACCGACGGAACAATTAAAATTATTACAATAATTCGTGACGAAATTGAAATTGAAGAAACGTATTTAAAATCAAGTATCGTCGAGAAAAACGGATTGAAATATGGCGTTATTTATTTGCCAAAATTTTACATTAATTTCGAAAATACCGATAGTAGAGATGCCGGAAAAGATATGGCAATTGAAGTAGAACGATTGAAAAACGAAGGCGTTTCGGGAATTGTTTTGGATGTTCGAGATGATGGCGGTGGGTCTTTGAAAACGGTTGTTGATATTGCAGGATTGTTTATCGAACAAGGGCCAATAGTTCAAATTAAATCGGCAGCCGGGAGAAAAGAAGTTTTATATGACAGAGATAAAAAAGTGCAATGGAATGGGCCTTTGGTAGTTATGGTTAATAGCTTTTCGGCATCGGCATCAGAAATCTTGGCAGCTGCAATTCAAGATTATAAAAGAGGGGTAATTTTAGGAAGCAAACAAACATACGGAAAAGGAACGGTACAAAATGTTATCGATTTTAACCAATTTGTAAAAAGCAATTCCATGGGCGATTTAGGCGCTTTGAAAACAACAACTCAGAAGTTTTATCGAATAAATGGTGGTTCCACCCAATTGAAAGGCGTGAGTAGCGATATTGTGATGCCTGATCGATATGCCTATGTGAAAGCCGGCGAACGTGACGTTGACAATGCGATGCCTTGGGATAAAATTGAACCAGCAGATTATACAACTTGGAATAAACAAACCAATTTTGACTTAGCCATTTCCAATAGTAAAAAAAGATTGGAGCAAAACAAGCAATTAAAACTGATCGATGAAAATGCAAAGTGGATAAATGATAGAAGCGAAGATGATGTTTATAGTTTGAAAATGGATAAATTTAAAGAAGAGCAGCGTTCACTTGAAGAAACGGCCAAAAAATACAAACCCATTTCAGAATATCAAAACAAATTGAATTTTGTTTCTTTGCCTTACGAAAAAACAGCCATTCAATCGGATGTTACGTTGAAAGAAAAAAGAGAGCGTTGGCATGAAAATTTATCCAAAGACATTTATGTTGAAGAAGCTTTGAATGTTTTGGATGATTTGCAATCAAAACCAATTGTGAAAGGACTTGAACCTCTTAAGAAAAAAACCATTAAGTCTTAATTTTCATTTATAAGTAAATCCAATACAAAGGATATAAAATTCAGTATCAAATAATTTAAAAATTCACCATTATGATTTATAAATTGGTCTTTTTTTCAGTTATAATGTATTGTTTTGGGATGCCCAATTCGACGGATTCGATTCAAATAAATTACCTGCCAACTTCTACAACGCATCAAATTATTAAGCACACGTATTATACGTTGTCTTATAATGAAAAATACGAACAGGCCGAATGGGTGGCTTATTTTTTAAGGGGAGATTCCGAAAATTCGCATCATTTCAAGCGACCTAAATTTAGTGAAGATCCAAAAATAAGTTCCACATCGGCACGATTGGATAATTATAAAAAATCGGGTTATGATCGAGGGCATCTTTGTGCCGCCGCCGATATGCGATTTTCAAAAGAAGCCTATGATGATACTTTTTTTACGTCTAATGTTTCGCCACAAAAACACAACTTTAATGATGGGATTTGGAAAAAATTAGAAGAAAAAACACGGTATTGGTCACAAAAATACAATGGAATTTATGTGGTTACCGGAGGCGTTCTTCAAAAAGGATTGCCAACAATTGGAGCGGAACAAGTTGCCATTCCGAATTATTTTTATAAAATTTTGTTTTGTAGTTATAAAGGAAAATACAAAATGATTGCGTTTTTAGTTCCACATAAAAAGAGCAGTGAACCTATTTATAGTTTTGTAGTTTCGGTTGATTATGTTGAGAAATTGACTGGGATTGATTTTTTCCCGCAATTGGATAATCAAATTGAAACAGCGCTCGAAAAACAGCGCGATTATAAAAATTGGAGTTTCTAGTTTGTAGTTATTTTAACCCAGATTTAGTAAAAGACTAGATAAAGCTCTAAATAAAATTACCACTCATTTACTTTATTGGCATCCATTTTTAGGAAAATGAATAACAAAATTGTGAATCCCCACAAGCCCGAACCCCCATAAGAAAAGAACGGCAAAGGAACTCCGATGGTTGGAAAAATCCCCAAAACCATTGCGATATTCACAAAGAAATGGATAAATAAAATCCCTGCAACACAATAGCCATAAACCCGACTGAATTTTGTTTTTTGCCTTTCTGAGAGGTAAAGCACTCTAAAAATCAATCCGATAAAAAGAGAAATCACGATTAGGGAACCAAAAAATCCCCATTCTTCGCCCACAGTTGTGAAGATATAATCGGTATGTTGTTCAGGAACGAAACCTCCTTTTGTTTGCGTACCTTCAAGAAAACCTTTTCCAAAAAATCCTCCTGAACCAATTGCGATTTCAGATTGGTTGGTGTTGTATCCGATACCTTTCATATCTACTTCCTTGCCTAATAAAATATTAAATCGGTCGCGGTGATGTTGTTTAAAAACGTTATCAAAAACATAGTTGACCGAAAAAACAAATCCGGAAACCATGACAAATAGTATGGCGCTTGCAACGATATTTCTGTCGGATATTCGACTTCTTAAATAGACAATTACGATTGTGATTAAAGCCATTAAAGCTACCGCCCAAGGTTCGAAAATTAGGGCTAATATAAATAATAAAATAGCCAAAAAACCAGCCCAAACATACCAAGAAGGTAATCCTTCACGATAAAGCACGATGATAAAAACACTATAAATTAAAGCGCTTCCAGGATCGGGTTGCGGCAAGATTAACATTACGGGAAGCGAAATCAAAAGCAATGCTACGATTTGTCGCCTGGTTTCTTTTAGATTAATTTGTACATCGCTGAGGTATTTTGCTAATGCTAATGCGGTAGCTGCTTTCGCGAATTCGGATGGTTGCAAAGTGAATCCGCCGAAGGAATACCAACAACGTTGGCCCGCGATTGTTTTTCCGAAAATAAAAAGTCCTGCTAATAAAACTAGTGCAACACCAAAAATTATACTCGAATATTTTTCATAGAATTTTCCTTCTACCGATAGGACAATGAAAATTAGTGGGATTGTAAAAATGATGAACATCATTTGTTTGCCATAAATTTGACTAAAATCAAAAAGTGAGGCGTCTTCAGCGGTTGTGGAAAGTGACGACGAGTAAATATTTAACCAACCCATTATCACTAAAATGATATAGATGATTACACTAATCCAATCTAAATTACTCGAAACGCTTTGGTTTTTCATTAGTAAATAATTGCTTATTATTTTCGTTTTCTAAAAACTATTCTTTTTTTTGAACGTTCGTCTTGCTTTTTACAATAGAATCTCTTTTTCGTAATTCTAATTTTACAGCATCAGAAAGGCCCCCTAATTTTGCGTACCTACCTTGTAGACTTATAGAAAGCACTCGGGTTTCTAGATCAGTTCTAGTTATTTTTTTCCTTAGGTATTTTTCAATCATTAGACTCGCTATTGGCCCTGCAATTGTCGCCCCATAACCACCATTTTCAATCATTACAGCGATGGCAATTTTAGGATTGTCTTTTGGTGCGAATGCTACAAAAATCGAGTGGTCTTCCATTTTGGTTCGCTTGCCATCAATTTTTGCAAAATTTTCTGCCGTACCTGTTTTTCCACAAATGTCGATTCCTTCCACTTTAAGAGCATAAGCAGTTCCAAGATTGTAAACATCAAATAGCCCTTCAATCATTGGAGAAAAATGGCTTTTGTCAATTGTAGTAACATGTTTGGTTCTGAATTTTTTATCAATTATTTCACCTTCAATTTTTTTGATGATATGAGGTGTGTAATAATAGCCTTTATTAGCAACTGTTGCCATCATATTGGCTAGTTGGATCGGTGTCATTAACACTTCTCCTTGTCCAATAGCATTTGAAATAATGGTTTTACCACTCCAACCCCAGTCAGGATACATTTTTTTATAGGTTTTTGAATTTGGAATTTTACCTCGTTTACCTGTTGGTAAATCACATCCCATGAATTTACCTAATCCGAAACTTTTTATGTGATTGCTCCAAACATCAACTGCATATGTTGGTTTTGTGTATTTAGCAATGGTTCGTAAGTAAACATTTGAAAAATAGGCATTACAGGATTTATAAATACCGACATGCATATCTCGAAGACCGCCACCACAATGACATCCTTGAAATCTTCCACTGGCGTATGAAAACCCATGATTACAAGTGAAAGTAGTACTAAGATTGATTACTTTTTCTTGAAGCCCAACAAGTCCTGTCATAATTTTAAATGGAGAACCTGGAGGATATTCTGCTAATAATCCTCTGTCATATAATGGTTTTGCGATCGAATCTCTATATAGTAAAGTATAATTTTTTGAACGTTTTCGTCCAACTAAAATTGCGGGGTCATAGGATGGGGCGGTTATAAGGGATAATATTTCGCCAGTTGCGGGTTCGATTGCTACGATTCCGCCTCTTTTGTTTATCATTAATTCTTCGCCATATTTTTGAAGTTCCAAATCGATTGAAAGGCGAATGTCTTTTCCTTGAACTGCGATGGTATCAAATCTTCCTTCTTTATAAGATCCTATTTCTCGGTTGTATTTGTCTTTCTGAATGTATTTCACCCCTTTTATTCCACGAAGCGTTTTTTCGTAGCTTTCTTCAACCCCTTGTTTACCAATAAAATCTCCGCTATTGTAGTAGGGATTTTTAGCAATTTCCCTTTCATTTACTTGAGTAATAGAACCGAAAACATTGGCTCCAAAATTTACCTGATAATCTCGTAAGGAACGTTTTTGAATATAAAAACCTTGAAATTTTCTGATTTTTTCTTGAAACGCAGCATATTCCAATTTGTTCAATTGCGGAAGAAAAACCGATGGCAATCTTGGACTATATACTTTGGCTTTGGCCATTCGCTCTATATAAAATTCCTTGGTGACGTCCAATAATTGGCAAAATTCTAAAGTATCAATATTTTTGACTTCTTTAGGAATCACCATAATATCATAGGAAGGCTGATTGGCAACTAGAAGTTTTCCCTTTCTGTCATAAATATAACCACGCTCAGGATAATCATATTTTATTTTAATAGCGTTGTTTTCGGACTTTAATTTAAGTGAATCATCAATAACTTGAAGATAAAAAAGCCGCAGTAAAAGCATTCCTGTTAATACAATAATAATCGAAGGCAGCAATACTTTTCTCATCTTCGAGAAGGTTTAAATATATAAATTAAAGAAATACAAACAATCAAACTAAAAGTAGTTGTCAGGATGGTTCGAAGTAAAATATCCCACAAAAAACTCAATTGAAAAACTTCCAATAAGAAAAGAATAAAATGATGAATCACAACCGAAATTAAAATAAACGAAAAGCGCTCGGGTGTTAAAACATCGTTTAATCGAATGGTTTGGTATTCGTAACTTACGCCAAATGAAAATTTAAAAATATAAGGTCTAATATAAGCCAAAACCAAACAAGCCGTGGCATGAACGCCACCCGAATTACTAAACATATCCATCATGATTCCGAGTAAAAAACTTGAGGCCAACAATGCGGTTTTGTTGCTGTTTACAGGAAAAAGTATGATAAATAAAATGTAAGGAAATGGATTTACATATCCCAAAAAATCAATATTATTGAAAATAAGAATTTGCGCAGCAAGAAGGCCAACAAACCGAAAAACATTAATAAAGAAGGCGCTATTCATTTTTTGATTTTTTCTCCAAATTAATAATCTCTTCGCGGTCTTTACTTTTTATGATATAAACATAACCCAAATTGGTCATGTCATTAAACAACTTAACATTTAAAGTATAATAATTGGTTTCGTTGTCAATATAGATTTTATCAACGGTTCCAATATTGATATTTTCTGGAAAAATAACCGATTGTCCTCCTGTTACAATTGTGTCGCCTTTTCGAATAGCGGCCAATCTCGGAACGTCAATTAATTGAACAAATCCCGTGTTTTTCCCATCCCAAATTAAAGAACCAAAATGATTTGTTTTTTTTATTTTTGCGTTGATTTGCGATTTTACATTCAATACGCTAATGACTGTTGCATATTTTGGAGAAGTTTGGTCTATAATACCAACAATTCCTAAACTATTAATAACGCCCATATCCGACTCAATTCCTTGGTTGCTTCCGGAGTCTAATGTTAAGTAATTTTCATAAACACTATAGGAATTATGGATCACTTTGGAAACAATAATATTCATTTTGTTTACGCCTTTCAAACTATCAATTTCTGGAACCTTGGCGGTATCTTTTTTATTAAGAAGTAGTATTTTTAATTCCGCATTTTCACGGGCCAAAATCTCATTTTGAGATTGAAGTCTAAAATATTCACCAACATGATTGATGTTTTCATAAACACCGCCAGTAAGAAAATTAGCCGAACTAATCACTTTACTTCTTTGGAAAGAATGGGATTGAATTGTTAGTAAAAAAGAAATGACCAAAAGCAGCAAAAACAGCAATCGATGGCTGTTTTTAAATATAAAGTTAAATATTTGCTGCATGAATTAGCTATTATTTTATTAATATCGTTCTAAATTTCGGAATGTTTTTTAACGCCATTCCTGTTCCTCGAACAACCGCTCTTAAAGGGTCTTCGGCGATATAAACGGGTAAATCTGTTTTTTGAGAAATACGTTTGTCCAAACCTCGTAACATCGAACCTCCGCCAGCAAGGAAAATCCCAGTATTGTAAATATCGGCTGCTAATTCTGGTGGGGTTTGCGATAAGGTTTCCATTACGGCATCTTCAATTCGTTGAATCGATTTATCCAAAGCTTTTGCAATTTCGCGATACGAAACGTCTACTTGTTTTGGTTTTCCAGTCAACAAATCACGTCCTTGAACCGACATTTCATCTGGTGGGGTTTCTAATTCTTCAAGAGCCGCTCCAATAGTAATTTTTACTTTTTCGGCCATGCTTTCGCCAATGAATAAATTATGTTGTGTTCGCATGTAGTACAAAATATCATTTGTAAAAACATCACCCGCAATTTTCACGGATTTATCACAAACAATTCCGCCCAATGCGATTACGGCAATTTCGGTAGTTCCACCACCTATATCAACAATCATGTTTCCTTTTGGCTGCATAATATCGATTCCGATACCAATTGCTGCCGCCATTGGCTCATGAATTAAATACACTTCTTTTCCGTTTACTCTTTCGCAAGATTCTTTTACGGCACGCATTTCAACTTCTGTAATTCCTGATGGAATACAAACAACCATTCGCAATGCAGGTGTAAACATTCTTTTTTTCAATGCAGGAATACTTTTGATAAACATACTTATCATTTTTTCCGAAGCATCAAAATCGGCAATAACACCATCCTTCAAAGGCCTAATGGTTTTAATGTTTTCATGGGTTTTTCCTTGCATCATATTGGCCTCTTTTCCTACGGCAATTATTTTGCCTGTAACTCGGTCACGAGCAACAATAGAAGGGCTGTCAATTACAACTTTGTCGTTGTGAATGATTAGTGTGTTTGCGGTACCAAGATCTATCGCAATATCCTCGGTCATGAAATCAAAAAATCCCATAATTCTTCTTAGGGTTTAATTAAATAAAAAATTTTATACGTACAAAGTTAAACAAATTAATGTTTAAAATGACGTGTTCCTGTAAATACCATTGCAACTTTATTTTCATTGCAATAATTGATGCTTAATTCGTCTTTTATCGAACCACCGGGTTGAATTACAGCCGTAATTCCAGCATTTTTTGCTAATTCTACACAATCCGGAAATGGAAAGAACGCGTCGCTTGCCATTACGGCTCCGTGCAAATCAAATCCAAAAGCGTTTGCTTTATCTATCGCTTGCGTTAAGGCGTCTACTCTGGATGTTTGTCCAGTTCCTGATGAAATTAACGTTTTATTTTTGGCAAAAACAATGGTATTGGATTTGGTGTTCTTGCAAATTTTTGACGCAAAAATCAAATCTTCTACTTCTTGTGAAGTTGGCGACGTAAGAGTTATCGTTTTCAAATCGGAAGCCGAATCCGTAATGTTGTTTTTTTCTTGAACTAATAATCCGTTTAGGCAAGTGCGCACTTGTTTTTGTGGTAATGCTACTTCTTTTTGAACCAATATAATTCTGTTTTTCTTTTCTTCAAGAATCGAAAGCGCTTCGGTTTCATAGCTTGGCGCAATTACCACTTCGCAAAAAAGACTGCTTATTTCTTTAGCGGTTGCCACATTGATGGCTACATTTGAAATTAAAACCCCGCCAAAAGCAGAGGTTGGGTCGCAAGCTAATGCGTCTAAATAGGCTTGTTTTATGTTGGTTCTTGAGGCCAAACCGCAAGCGTTATTGTGTTTTAATATGGCAAAAGTAGGGTCGCAATCTTTGAATTCTGCAATCAAATTTACAGCAGCGTCCACGTCGAGTAAATTGTTGTAAGACAATTCTTTTCCGTGCAATTTGGTAAACATTGCTTCAAAATCACCAAAGAAAAACCCTTTTTGATGTGGATTTTCGCCATATCGCAAAACTTGACCATTGGCAATACTTTCTTTATAATACGTTTCCTCTTTATTGAAATAATTAAAAATAGCGGAATCGTAATGGGAAGAAACATGAAAGGCTTTTGTGGCCAATAATTTTCTGTTTTCCAATGTAGTTGCTCCATTTTGATTGGTAATTAAATCCAATAAATAGGAATATTGATCAACAGATGCAACGATAACGGTGTCTTTGAAATTTTTTGCAGCAGCACGAATTAATGAAATACCACCAATATCAATTTTTTCAATACTATCGGCCTCCGATGCGCCCGAGGCCACTGTTTTTTCAAAGGGATACAAATCTACAATCACTAAATCCAATTGCGGAATGTTGTATTCCTGCATTTGTTGCACATCGCTTTCGTTGTCTTGACGGTTTAAAATTCCGCCAAAAACTTTTGGATGCAAGGTTTTTACTCTTCCCCCAAGAATGGAAGGGTAGGAGGTTACTTCTTCAACGGGAACTACTGGAATTCCTAGGTTTTTTATAAAATCTTCGGTGCCGCCAGTGGAATATAGCGTCACGTTTTGTTCGTGTAATTTTCTAACAATGGGCTCCAAACCGTCTTTTGAAAAAACAGAAATTAATGCCGATTGAATTGTTTTTGTAGTGTTCATTTGTGTAGTTGTATTTTGTGTTGCAAAAGTAGTTTTAAATGTTAAAATATCCCAATTTAGAAGGGACATAATTCAATATTTTTAGTTCTTTTTTTATAAAAAAGCAGCAACTGAATTTTTATTAGGTTTTTGATAAAAAAATCGTGAATTTTACACAACAAAAATCCTTTTTTATGCTGGTTTATCTTCGCCTTTTAAATGAAAGTTTTCGCTTTGCCATAAATGCTTTGCGAAACAACAAGTTGCGAACTTTGCTTTCGTTGCTTGGTGTAACGATTGGAATATTTTCCATTATTGCTGTGCTTGCCGCCGTGGATTCGTTGGACAGAAAAATCAAAAAAGATTTAAGCAGTTTGGATAAAAACACTATTTATTTGATGCGTTTTTCTTTTGGTCCTTCTGAAATTCCAGAATGGAAACGACAACAATTTCCCGATGTGAAATATGACGAATACGAATATTTGAAAGAATCGGTAAGTCATACGAACAAAATGTGCTACCAGTTTTTTACGGGTTCCCAGGCCATAAAATACGAATCAAAAATCGTAAGCGATGTTGGGGTGGTGCCCGTTTCGCATGAGTTTATAGACATTCAAGGGCTGGAATTTAGCAAAGGTCGTTTTTATAATGAATCCGAGGCCAATTCTGGAGCGGCATTAGCCGTTATTGGCTATGAAGTTGCACAGGGGCTATTTGAAGGCGGTGATCCTATCGGTAAAAAAGTCCGATTGTATGGGCAACGATTTACGATTATTGGGGTTTTGAAAAAACAAGGCGCAGGAATGTTTGGTGATAACAATGACACCTCTGTCTATTTGCCCGTGAATTTTATTAGAAGATTGTATGGTGATAATAGCGATTTTATGACACCTGTAATACTTATTAAACCCGAAAAAGGGATCGACATGGAGGCTTATAAAGCCGAACTCACC
>CAIMBK010000126.1 GCA_903839195.1 uncultured Bacteroidota bacterium
CCAATTAAAACCAAATTATATTAATTCTCACACAGGAAAAGATTTTTTTGATTTTAGTGATAATTGTAAAATCATTGAAATCTGTAATCAACTTTCAAGAGTTTCTGGAATTCCTATTTGGCACGAAATTCATCGAGGGCGATTTTCATTTCATTTAAAAACATTAGTTAGTTACTTGGATATTTTTCCAAAAATAAATCTAATAGCTGATTTTTCACATTTTTGTGTAGTTTCGGAAAGTGATTTACACGATCAATACGATTTGCTTTCTAAAATATACCCAAATATAAAACACATACATGCACGCATTGGTTTTGAACAAAGTCCACAAGTAAACAATCCGTTTGCACCAGAATGGAAAACCTATTTAGAGCAATATTTAAGTTGGTGGAAAGAAATTATAGCTATTCAAAAGAATAAAAAAAGAGAAATTTGTACCATTACTCCAGAGTTTGGACCTTTTCCCTATATGCCTCAAGAACCATTTACAAAGAAACCGCTTTCTAATCAATGGGAAATAAACCTTCAAATGAAAAACTATTTACAACAAAATCTTTAAAATCATATGGCTAAAAATAACAAAAACTACATTCTTTTTATTGCATTAAGCGCCGCATTAGGTGGCTTATTATTTGGATATGATACAGCCGTTATATCAGGTGCAATCGGAAATTTAACCGAATTTTTCCATTTATCGCCTGTTGAAACAGGTTGGGCAATTTCTAGCGCATTGGTGGGTTGTTTAATTGGCGCTTTTTTCTCCGATTTTTTAAGTGACACGTTTGGACGAAAAGTAACCATGCTCATTACAGCGATACTTTTTATTCTAAATTCTGTTGGAACGGCCTTCCCTACTTCGTTTACGATGTTTGTACTATTTCGTATTGTTGGTGGAATTGGTGTTGGAATTGCCTCTATGGTTGTACCTATGTATATTGCCGAAATAGCTCCGCCTAAACGACGCGGCGCCTTAGTAGGAAATTATCAACTGGCTATTGTAATTGGTATTGTGGTGGTATATTTTGTAAATTACTTTATCGCATTACAGGGTGATGCCAATTGGAATTTGAATATCGGTTGGCGATGGATGTTTGGCTCTGAAATTATTCCTTCGCTCCTATTTCTAATTTTTATTTTTCTAATTCCAGAAAGTCCTAGATGGTTATTTCAAAAAGGAGAAACAAGCAAAGCTATTTCGGTTCTTCAAAAATTAAATACGGCTGAAGAGGTAGCTCAAGTTCAATCTGAAATTGAAAATTCATTACATCAGGAAGAAAAAAATCAGTGGAAAAATTTAGGTAGTCCAATGTTTAAAAAAGCACTTTTTGTTGGTATCGGACTTTCTATTTTACAACAATTAACCGGAATTAATGCCATATTGTATTATGCTCCAGAAATCTTTAAAAGCTTAGGAAGTTCTACCGATGTTTCGCTGCTAGAAACCAGTATTCTAGGTGTTGTAAATTTAATTTTTACTTTGTTTGCCATTAAATTAGTTGATAAAATGGGTCGAAAACCACTGCTTTACATCGGTTCTATTGGTATGACCATTGCCTTAGCTGCTGTTGGTCTTTTCATTTATTTTGATGCTGTTGGAAATTGGGTGTTACCTTTCTTACTGTTATTTATGGGTGCATTTAGTATTTCTTGGGGTCCAATCGTATGGGTATTATTATCTGAAATTTTCCCGACTAAAATAAGAAGTTTAGCTTTGGCAATTAGTGTTTTCATTCAATGGGTGGCAAATTTTGTAGTAACTCAATTTTTTCCTACTTTAGTTGAAAACCAATGGTTGAAAGATCATTTTAATGGTGCATTTCCATTTTACTTGTTTTCTGTAATTTGCTTATTTTCATTATTTTTTGTTTGGAAAAAAGTGCCTGAAACCAAGAATAAAACCCTCGAACAAATGGATACTTTATGGAAATAAATAAAACCGTTTATTGTGTAGTGTTTTTGCTTACTATTTTAAGTGTAAATGCTCAAAACAATGCCAAATTTGTAAATACTTTTATAGGAACTGATGGTACAGGCCATACATTTCCAGGGCCTTCCATGCCTTTTGGTATGGTGCAACCAGGACCTGATAATTCAATTGAAGGTTGGAACCACACGAGCGGATATCAATACAAAGACACGTTACTTTTAGGTTTTTCACAAATGCGTTTTAGTGGCACAGGAATTGGCGAAATGGGTAATATTCTTTTATTACCATTCAATCAAAATAAAATAAAATACAAAAACAGTTATCATAAAGAGTCAGAAAAAGCAAGTGTTGGTTATTACACTTTAACTAAGAAAGATGGTATTAAAGTAGAATTAACGTGTTCAGAAAGAGTGGCTTTTCACAAATATACTTACCCAGACAAACAAGCGCAATTGTTGTTGGATTTTCAACACGGTATTCAATTTCTAAACGATAGTTTGGTGTTAGAGAATGATATTAAAATTGAAAATAACACAACGATTTCAGGGTATTGTAAAACTAAAGGTTGGGTAACCAAAAAATATTTTTTTACGATACATTTTGATACTCCTTTTTCTGCAATACAAGAGTTTCCGAAAGGTAAAAAGCAAAATGCACCGATATTTAAAATTGATTTTGATTTAACTGATAATAAAGTTTTACATACGAAAATTGCATTATCCACTGTTAGTATTGAAGGTGCACAATTGAACTTGAAATCTGAGATAGCTCATTGGAACTTTGAAAAAGTAAAACTAAATTCAGAGAAAGTTTGGAATGATTATCTCAACCGAATTGACATCGAAGCACCTCAAAAACAAAAAGAAATCTTTTATACTTCGCTATATCATTTATTACTACAACCCTCAAATATTGCCGATGTAGATGGAAAATATCGCGGCGCTAATGATGCAATCAATAATGCTCCAAATAAGGAATACTACTCCACTTTATCTATTTGGGATATTTACAGAGGTGCTTTTCCGTTGTTGCAAATTATTGCGCCTGAAAAAATTGATGGAATTATAAATACCTTATTATTACATCACAAAGCAGCTGGATTTTTACCTATTTGGACGGCTTGGGGACAAGATAATTATTGTATGATAGGCAATCACGCAATACCGATGATTTTATCGGCTTATACCAATGGTTTTAAGAGTTTTAATAAAAATGAAGCACTCAAAGCCATGATTGAAACTTCAACCAAAAGTCACATTAATTCTGATTGGGAATTGTATAATCAGTATGGCTATTATCCCTTTGATAAATTAGATAATGAAGCGGTTTCAAGAACGTTAGAAAGTGGCTATGACGATTGGTGTGTGGAGAAAATGAGTGAAAAATTGAACGATAAAGAAACCTATTCAAATTTCACCAAAAGAGCTAACTTCTACAAAAATCTATTTGATACATCAACCCAACTCTTTCGAGGAAAAGATACCAATGGCAATTGGAGAACGCCATTTGACTCTTTGACAGCTACCTCACCCATGAACAATCCAGGCGATTATACCGAAGCAAATGCTTGGCAATACTTTTGGACTCCAGCACAATATGATTTAGAGGGTATGAAAAATCTATTGGGAGGAACATCGGCTTTCACCAAAAAACTAAATGAATTTTTCACCATTGAAAGCGTTAATCCAAATAAATTTTTAGGACAAGAAGCCATGATTGGA
>CAIMBK010000127.1 GCA_903839195.1 uncultured Bacteroidota bacterium
CGTTCACCATGCCGCTTTGTCCATTTAATTCAGCTACTTTATCCAATGCTAAATAAGTAGTTACTAAACCACCAAAAATTAGGAAAACCACCTGAATGACATCGGTATAACCAATAACTTTCATGCCTCCCAAAGAAATAATTATAGCAAAGAATGCCAAACCGTACATACACAAATCGAGATTAATACCTGAAATTCCGTTAATTGCTAATGCCCCAAGGTATAGGATAGAAGTTAAATTAACAATCACATACAACAACAACCAGAAAACAGCCATAATCATAGCAATATCACCGTTATATCTTTGATTAAGGAACTGCGGCATTGTATAAATCTTATTTTTTAGGTAAACAGGAATAAAAAACACGGCTACAATAATTAATGTCAAGGCCGACAGCCATTCATAGCTTGCAATTGCCAATCCCATTTTAAACCCATTTCCTGACATGGCAATAAATTGCTCAGACGAAATGTTGGAAGCAATTAAGGATGTTCCAATAGCCCACCAAGTTAACGATCCTTCAGCCAAGAAGTAATCATGCGAAGCAGAGTTTTTGGCTGTTTGTTTTCGTTTGTAAATCCAATAGCCATATCCAGCTACTATAAAAAAGTAAACAAGAAAGACCATGTAGTCTGCAAATTGTAATGTATTCATAATTTTGGTTTTTTAGGTTAATTAAAATAATAATATAAAAATTGATAATCTATGTTGATTTTTAAGATGCTATTGAAAGTTATTTCTTCCTAATTTTCTGTTCCCAGTTCCAAGCGCTTTCCATAGCCAGTTACTACTATTTTCATGTCTTATTTACTTTTATAATGTACATCAGATAAATCTCTTAACATTTTAGCGCTTTTTTCAGCCGTAATGTCTCGTTGTGACTCTCCCATCATTTCATATCCTACCATAAATTTTTTAACTGTTGCCGAACGCAATAAAGGTGGATAAAAGTGCATGTGAAATTGCCATTCTGGGTGAAGTTCTCCATCGGTTGGCGCTTGATGAATTCCTGAAGAATAAGGGAAAGACGTTTCGAACAAGTTATCGTATTTTGAAGTTAATTGCTTTAAAATTACTGCAAATGCTGACACTTCTTCTGCATTAAAATCAGTAATCTTGATTACATGACGTTTGCAAATAATCATCGTCTCAAATGGCCAAATCGCCCAAAAAGGAACTAAGGCAACAAAGTGTTCGTTTTCAATAACAATGCGCTCTTTTAGATTTAATTCCTCATTTAAATAGTCAATTAAAAGATTGCTTTGATTTTTATCAAAATAGGCTTTTAAACTATTTTGTGTTTTCTCTACTTGGGTTGGTATTGAGGATTGTGCCCATATTTGTCCATGTGGATGTGGATTGCTACACCCCATGACACTTCCTTTGTTTTCAAAAATTTGAACATAATTAATATAATCAACATTCCCCAAATCCGTATATTCTCGTTGCCAAGTTCGAATAATTTCTTCGATAGTTGATAAATCCATTTCTGGCAAAGTGATATTGTGTTTTGGTGAAAAACATACCACTCGTGAAATTCCTCTCTCTGGTTTTACTTTAAAGAAAGTAGCGTCCTTGCTTTCTTCAAACTCAATTTCTTCTTTTTTTAAAGCTGCAAAATCATTTTCAAAAACAAATGAACTAAGATATTTTGGATTTTCTTCTCCATTAGCCCGAACATTACCAGGACATAAATAGCAAGTTGAATCATATTCAGGTCTTTCATCGTTTGCTAGAGTTTCTTTTTGACCTTGCCAAGGACGTTTTGCTCGGTGTGGAGAAACCAAAACCCATTCGTTTATGAGCGGATTAAATCGTCGGTGCGGATCTTCGTAGATATCAAATTTTTTCATTATAAATTAGTTTTTATATAGTGATGTGCCATTAGAAACTTTTACATCGTATGTTATTAAATCTATTTTGAAATGTTCAGCATACAATGTTGTAAATTTCTCTTTTATTTTACTTTCACTTCCCTTTTTTACCAAATTGATGGTGCAACCTCCAAAGCCACCTCCCATTAACCGAGATCCAATTACATCCTCTTCGGCTTTTGCCAAATCTACCAGATAGTCTAATTCTTCGCAACTTACTTCATAGTCTTTAGACAATCCTTCATGGGTTTCAAACATTAATTTACCTAATGTTTCAATATCGCCTTTGTCGAGCGCAGTACAAGCTTGAATGACACGTTTTATTTCTTTTACGGCATATAAACTTCTTCTAAAAACATTATCCGTCATTTTAGATTTTAAACCAATTAATAATTCTTCATTACAATCTCTAAAGCTATTAATTTCAGGATAATTGTCATTGATAATACTTAATCCTTCTTCACATTCTATTCGTCGATTATTATATTCGGATGTAAATAAGGAATGTTGCAAGTTACTATCAAATAAAATTAAAGAATAATTGGCAAAATCAGCATCGTGGTAAGTATAATCCAAAGTACGGCAATCAATTTTTATCACTTTGTTTTCCAATCCCATAATACTAGAAAACTGATCCATGATGCCGCAATTAATTCCAACCCAGTGCTCAGCATTTTGCCCCATTAAAGCCATATCGATTGGTTTTATATCCAAATTAAACATTTCATTAATCCCAAATAAAAATCCACATTCTAAGGCTGCCGAAGAAGACAAACCAGAACCAATTGGAATATTACTACTAAAGGCGCAGTTAAAACCGCCTATTTTGTATCCTTTTAATTTTAATTGAAATAAAACACCCCGTAAATAATTAGTCCAAACGATATCGCTAATTGTTTCTTCTTTTGTAACGTCTATTTTTAGTGACTCATTCAGATCAATCGCATGAATTTTTGCGGTATTTGAATTGTTTTTTTCGAATGCAAAACAAACTATTTTATCAATAGCTGCGGGTAAAACATAACCATCATTATAATCAATGTGTTCGCCAATAATATTAATTCTTCCTGGGGAAAGAACTATTTTATCGGGTACATTTCCAAATTTAGCTTTAAAAAAATCAGTTGTGTCTTTTATTAAAATCGCATTCATTATATATAATTTGGTTTTTTTTATTTAATTTCTTGAAATTTATACCTTGTCTTATGTTGATATACTTCATCTTTTCTTAAAACAGCGTCAGGAAAATGATCGTGATTAGGGGCGTCAGGAAAATTTTGTGTTTCAAAACAAATCCCACTCAAATGGTGATAATCTGTATTTTCCTTTCCTTTAATTTCATTATTACAATTTCCTCCCACATAAATATGTACAGCCGGCTGATTTGTAAATACCAACATTTCTAAATTATTTTTAGGGCTGAAAAGGGAAGCCGAGATTTTCTCACCATCATTCAAAACAAAAGTGGAATCTATTTTTTGAGGGCATTTTTTAGCTTGATTAAAATTAAAAGGGTTGTTTTCTAAATTCAGAAATTGACCCGTTGGAATTGTATGTTCATTGGTTTCCAATATTTTATTGGAATTAATTGATAAATCCTGTTCAAGAATAGTGGAATTATGACCATCAAGATTAAAATAACTATGATGTGTCAAGTTTATTATTGTATCCTCGGAAGTAGTGGCAACGTACTCAATAATCAATTCATTTTCTTCGGATAAAGTGTAGGTCAAATCTATCGATAAATCACCAGGGTAATTTTCTTCCCCATCAGGACTGAAATAACTTAAAGTTATGGATGGATTTTCCCCTTCATTCACGTTTTTAATTTTCCATTGTTTTTGGCTAAAGCCAATATTTCCGCCATGCAAGGAATGCCCATTGTTATTGCTATTTAAATTAATCGATTTGCCGTTCAAACTAAAAGTACTATTGTTAATCCTACCAGCATAACGCCCTACCGTGGCTCCAAAATACGGCGCACTATTTATATTAAAGGAATTTAAATAGGCTTCCAAAGTATCGAAACCCAATACCACGTCAATAAAACTTTCATTTTTCAAGGGTATTTTTAATGAGGTTATCGTGGCTCCAAAAGTGATAACCTTCAATTGTATTCCGTTTTTATTGGTTAATTCACAAGAGTCAACAACAGCTCCATTGGGCATATATCCATAGAATTTAATTGTAGAACCTGTATTTAAAAATGAATTCATTATTTTTTTTGCAAAAATTTTATCAAAAGTGAAATTCAAATTTAAATAAATTATCATTATTTTACATACTAGTACCTACCAGTTTTTATGTATTTTTGTAAAAAAAATTATGCGTGTCATAACGATTCAAAATAATCAAGGAATACCTAAGTACAAACAAATCATTTCCTCAATTGAAAAAACAATTGAGAAAGGTCATTTAAAAAAAGATGATAAACTTCCATCTATAAATAAAGTATGCCTTGAGTTTTCCTTGTCTCGCGACACCGTTCTGCAGGCCTATGAAGAGTTAAAAAAACGAGGAATTATATACGCTATTCTGGGCAAAGGCTACTATGTCAAAAGTACTGAAGTCAAAATAAAACAACGCGTTTTATTACTTTTTGAAGAACTGAATATTTTCAAGGAAGACCTTTACAATTCCTTTATTGAAAACATTGGAAAAGGCATACAAGTTGATATTTTCTTTCATCATTTTAATCTTCAAGTTTTTCAAAAAATAATCAATGACAGCAATGGAAACTACACCAAATATATTATTATGCCCACCAATTTAGTTGGCGCATCGGCAATCATAAAAACCCTACCAGTTGATGAGATTTATATATTAGATCAAACAAATTTGGAATTAAAATCATTTCCAGCAGTATATCAAAATCACCAGAAAGATATTTACAATGGCTTAGAAAAAGGTAAAACTAGATTAAACAAATACGAAAAACTAATCCTTATTTTTCCTGGATTTAGGGAGCCCTTAGGTATGAAAATTGGGTTCAAAAAATTCTGTGAAGACTCTGGATTTAGCGCTACTGTTATTACTGAGTTTAAAGACAGGGAAATAAAAAAAGGCGAAGTATATATTATTCCTGACGATAGGGATTTAGTAAAAGTTATTGAAAAATCTAAGCTACAAAATTTAAAACTTGGTGCAGATTTCGGAATCATATCTTATAACGAAACCCCTTTGAAAAAAGTGGTGGAAAACGGCATTACAACTATATCTACAGATTTTGTAGCGATGGGAAAAATTCTAGCCCAAATGATTTTGAATGGAAAAAAGGAACAAATAGAAAATAAAAGCACCTTGATTATTCGCCACTCTTTATAAAAATCAGAATCTTGGACATGTAAATTAAACCCGCACGATTAGTTTATAACTATTTTTTGTTTCAAGAATTAAGTATTTGTATATTATTGTCCTAAAATAGATTTTAAATCTAAAATTCCTTACTCCAATTCCTTACTCCACAAGACACTAATAAGAGTGACTTTCAATAAAAAACCCCTAAAAATTAGATTTTTAGGGGTTTGTGTTCGTAGCGAGAGAGAGATTTGAACTCTCGACCTCAGGGTTATGAAAATATCTTTAATATTTTTTAGAACCGTAAACCCCTTTAAAATATAGGGGTTTGAAAATCTCTAACTAAAAAATCTATCATTTCCTCACTTAATTTCCTCACTTGGAGCATCAGTAGATTTATGTGGTAATGAGTGTTGATAACGAAGGTAATAGGTTGGTTATTGAACTTAAAGTTAGATGGTAATTTTAAATAATTACATTGAGATTAATTCACTTTTAATATTCTCTAGCATTTCATCTACTTTTTCAAATCTATGGACAGTATCGTAATAAAATTGCTTATTAGGAACTTTATTTTCTTTTAAGTATTCAAGCATTTCATCAAAGCCTAACAATTCATCATAATTAGCTAGGTGAAAGGTCAAATGATTTCCTTTGTAGTGCTTTAATTCTTCTTTACATTTCTTCTCAAAACTGGCTAAATAATTCAGATACGACTCGGTAAAAATCCAATTTTCTTCTGTTTTGAGATTCTTTTTATGTTGATTAATCTCTTTTTTCAAGGATATACTTGGTGACCAACTTGGGTTAATGGAATGTACTTTAACAGCCTCCGATGGATTCATTGCTCTAACATAGTTGGCATAAAATCCTCCAAGCGATGTGCCAATCACGAATAGGTTACCATAATTATCTTGAATCAAATTGCCAATTTGTTTTATGGCTTCGTTGGGATTGTAATTAAGTTGTGGTGCTATCAAATCAATGCGGTCAGATAAATGGTTGTCGATTAGCCATTGATTGATTATGGCCAGTTTGTTTTCGGGTGCACTATTGAAACCATGAAACAATAAAATAGTGGTTTTATACTCATAATTTGGAACAAGATATTCATAAGGGACTCCAATGATTTCATTATTAAATTCAACGGCAATACCTTTAATTGGGTTTATAAGATTTTTGGTGTCAGGAATTTGTTCGAGTATTGTTCCAATAGGAATAGAAACACTGGACCAAGCGTGATGTATTGAATTTATTGCCTTTATGGTTTTAAATGATTTAGACATTGATTTACTTTGTTTTTGCAAAAATAGGTAATTAATTCTAGGTCCTATTTGTAATAATTTTAACAAATATTTTTTTAGTATTTTTGATAAAAATAAATTAACCATGAGTAATATATCACCATCAAAACCATCATTTATTTTTGGCTACTGGAGGCCATGGAAGGAAAATTCTAATCTATTTGATAGCTACTTAGATTATAGAAAAGACACTTCTTTAGTAAAATATGGAGCCGATACAGTTGGTAAATATATCAATGAGGCATCAAAGGAACAAGTTAATGCAATTAAAGAACTCGGAATAGGATTTGAGCAAGAAATGAATGTTATTTCAGATCAGATAACTGACTTAGGGACTGGGGTTAAAGATGTAGTTGATGTAGTTAAAGATGTAGGGACAAAAATTAAAGAACTTGAAAAATCAAATAATCAAGGCCTTAATATTATTTCAAACCGATTGCTAAATATAAATAATAGTCTAAATTTTATTAATAGAAATTTAGATATTCAAATTGAGCAACAAAGAATAAGCAATTTATTATTACAAAATATAGCGGAATTACTTCGTGTTCCTGATAGTGAGAAAGATCGGCAACTTTTTATTGAAAAAGGCCTTAAGCATTTTGTAAATGCTTCAAAAAATCCTGATTTATATGAGGATTCATTAAAACAATTACTTAAAGCAGAACAATTAGCTGATGATGATTATTTCGTTCTTCATAGATTGGGTTGTATTTACTTATATGTTGAAGGATTTATTAATCCAGAAAAAGCACTAGATTACTTTGCAAGGGCAGGTAAATATTCAAGTGTAGAAAGTGATCCAAAGGCAGTAAGGCTTGCAAATGTGCTGACAGAAAAATTCAATGTAGTAAATACTGATATTTATATAGATACAAACCAAATTCAACAACTTGCTGCTGATTCATTTGAGAAAGCGGCATTTGCTGCTTATGTATTGGGTCAATTTGAAAATGCTGTGAATTACCAAAAGAAGGCGATGCAACATCTGCCAAACACACAAAACTGCTTTTTACTATCAAAATATCAGGCACGAATTGGAAATTCAATTGAATCTGTATTTTACTTAAATCAAGCAATAGATGAAAATCCTTCACTTTTCGATGTAGTTGCGAATTGCAGAGAAATTGATTTAATAAATGATTCCGCTGTTTTAAAATTGTTACAAGAAAAAAGTGAGGAAATAAACAACAAATTAGAACAACTAATTTTGACGCTAGAAATATTTCCTTCGGATAAATCAATAGAGTTAAAAAAACAATACGAAGAGAAAAAGAATTTTAAATCATACTATTTAAGATTAAAATTTTTTTCTGAAATAAATAAATATGCAAATGAAATCCAGGAAAAATATTCAAAATTAAAATCAAATATTGATGATGTTATTGCTACAATTAACAGTATTTCATTTGACCTATTACTAGCTGATGTTGTAGAAGAGTTGTTGACTGATTTAAATAATGCTAAATCCCTTCCATATGAAGAAATGGATTCAGTTTTTATTGAAATTTCAGGAAAATTAAATGATGTCAAAAAACAACAAAAATTGTTTGATTTTAGGGATTATAGGGAAATGAGCAAACATGTCACTTTAAAGATCGAAAGTGAAAAAAATATAAAATTAGAAAATCAAATTACAGGTGAAATTGATACTCTAATAGAAGAAATAAATTTAATAACATTTTCCACTTTTGACGGTAATAGGGTTGAGGAGATTAAAAATCAATTAATAGATGCCAAGAAGTCAATTATAGACAAAGCAGAAAACAGCATTGATATTGGTCAAGATATTTTAAAAAAAATAAAACTTGAAGTAAATGATGATGAACTCCAAATCGGTTCAAAATATGCTGGAGGTATTGTTTTCTATCTAGATAAATCTGGGAAACATGGATTAGTTGTTTCAGAAAATAATTTTGGGAAGGAAATATGGGGTAATAAAAAGAAAGTAGACGCAATTAAAAAAACATATTTATTAGAAGAAATAGGTGCTTTTGGTAATGGAATATTTAATGGGCAAGGTATTGAAAACACAAAAAAAATTTTCAATTATGCAAGCATTGATATAAAGGATGGATTCTTTTCAAAAAAAATAGTAAATATATCTACTGCTGCCCGTTTGTGTGTTGAATCTCAAGAAAATGGATATACAGATTGGTATTTGCCAACCGAAGAGGAGCTTTTCATGTTATTCACAAATCTTTCTAAAGCATTCAACAAAAACCCTAAAAAAAATTGGATTTTTAATTTTTATGGAGGAGATTATTGGAGTAGTACTGAAAAAAAAATGAATGCTATATGTGTAGTTCCTAATGGATTAAATGACAAACCAATAACAAAATTTCACAAGAAGGATCAACCTGCCATTGTTCTAGGAGTTAGAGCTTTTTAAATACTATTGATTGCTATAGTAGCTTCAAAAAAGTGGCTATTAGGGCTATTATATAGCAGGAAGAAAATATACTAATCACGCATTAGGCAATAAGGATAAAAAAGAATAAACTATGGAAGGAAAAATAAAAGAGCTTTACGAGTTTTTAGAGGAAAACAGACAATATAACAAACAAGTTCAAGAAGGATTTATAAAGTCTTGTATTGCTATAAAAGATTTATCTCCAGAACAGAAAGTATTGAATCTATTATATGGAGTTGTTAACACTCAGTCACAACCAAAAATTGATAAGATAGGTCCATTTTTCACAAAAATGTATCAAAAAGATTCTGATTTAACTTCATACAAAGGTTTTTTGAAAACTTTAAAAAACGAATCTGTATCTTCGGATTCATTATTTGAATTAATGAAATCTCAAAATGGTTGGGGTTCAAAAACAGCCGCTTTATTTATGAAATATATTTATTTAATTCATAAAGATAATACATTTAAAACCTCTAGAATCTGGACAGATTTTAGTATAAATGAAAATGAATTAAAACTTCCTGTTGATGCTGTAATTACTCATATTTTTAAAAATAATTTTGTTAATCAAGGATGCAGATTAGATTTTGATGGGATAAATGAATTTATTGGAAAATACAATCCTAAAAATGATGATTTTATTATTTGGGATGAATTGTGGTTTTGGGGATTTATTACTCAAAAGATTGAAAACAAAGAAAGAGTTTCAAATAAATTCAATGATAATAAATTTTGGTGTTTACCATACATAGAAAAAGATATGGTTAATATTAAAGAAAAAGCAGAGTGTTTTTTAAAACTATTAGAACAACTAAACCATGAGTAATATATCACCATCAAAACCATCATTTTTACTAACATATTACAATCCATTTGATAAAAATGCACCTGGATTAGTAGAGTCCTATCTTAATTATGCAAAGGATGTCAATCTTGCTCAATACGGAGCTAGCATAGTAAGTGCGGCTATTGAAAAAGCATCGAAAATGCAATCCATTCAATTGCAGAATGGCTTCAAGATGATAGACCAACGATTGTCGAGTATGGTTTATGAACAGGTAACAACAAATCTGCTGCTCAATGATATAAAAGATTTACTTAAATTACCCGATTCAGAAAAAGAAAAATTATTTCATATTAATTCTGGATTAAAATTTTTATCAAAAGTAAACTATAACGATAGTATGATAAAAGATGCTATTCATGAATTTGAAATGGCCTATAAAATCTCCCCAAATGATTGGTTTGTTAATTACTATTTGGGGGTATGTTACTTACATTACCCAAATGTATTAAATTTAGAAAAGGCAGAACGCTATTATACAACATCAATTAAATATGCATCTATTGAAGATAATTATAGTCTTCAAAGTAGTTATAAATCTGCTTTTTATGCTATTGAAAATAAAAATACAGAACTAGTATATACAAAATCATGGCCTAAAGTTAATGACGAATATGGAAAACATGAAGGGGGATTTCGTTGGATAGAAAAAAGAGAAAAAGACGAATATTATGATTGTTTAGCAAGACCTAATTTTCATTTAGCAGATTCCTATTTAAACTTAGCAAATATAAAATATATTAAAGGTGATTTTGAATTTGCATATAATTTTTGCAAACTAGCTTCAATGATTTTTTCTTCGGGTTATAAGTTTTCTGAAATGAAATTTATGGAGAAAATTCGCTTTTATGAAACAAAATATTTAGCTAGATGTTTAAATAATAAATTAAAAACTATTGAAGATTCAGAATCAATAAAAGAAATAAAATCAATTATTTTTCTAGAAGCAGCTTTAAATGATAAAGACATTTTATTAATTCCTGAATATGTAAAAATTCTTCAAAGAAGGTATAAATCGGCTCTAAATAAACTTAATAATGGAACTGTTGTTAAGAAGGCTAAGCCTTATTCAGTCGACAAGCCCAATACAGTTGACAAGCCATTATTAGTTAACAATAATAATTTACAGATAAAATATTATTGGTGGAGCAGAAAAACTACAGTCATATTATTAACCATACTATTTTGGCCTTTAGGTGTATATGGCTGGTATATGAGAGCAAAGAATAAAAGTGGTGTATTATAACAAAAAAAGAAGAAATTTTCCAATTGATGTCCCTCATAAGATAACTATTGATTTATCGTTCAGTGAGGAGCAGTTTCAAAAGATAATTCTTGGTTTATCAGCAAAAGAAATGGAGAACAGATGGCGTATTTATTATGAAAACGATACGCTATTTTTTCAACGTTCATGGACTGGATATACCATATTTGAAGCTAAGATTCATAAAGAAAAAAATAGATACTTTATAAACGAATTTCTTGCAGAACGAAACCCAGAGAAATATCGTATAACTGATGATGCGTATGATATTGAAGTAATTACAAACAAAATCAATAAGCTTTTATAAAGGAAGTGACAAAATTCTAATATATGTATCGGTTAAATGGGCGGCTTTATATTTTTGACCTTATTTTAATACTTCCTCACTTAAAAAAATCTCATTTTTTGTAGTGTCAGTAAGGCTTTAAGACCCTAAAGGTCTCCAGTTCCTCACTTGAGTAAATTTATACCCTTTAATTCAAACACAATTAAAAAACCCCTTAATGCCTGAATATTAAGGGGTTGTAGAGTAGCGAGAGGGAGATTTGAACTCCCGACCTCAGGGTTATGAATCCTGCGCTCTAACCGACTGAGCTACCTCGCCAAAGTGCCGCAAGAATCCTTGCAATGCGGGTGCAAATATAAAACTAAAATGATAGGTTGCAAACATAAAACAAGAAAATAATTTATTTTTTAAAAATGCTTTTTTATTCCTATAATAATCTATATATTTCCAAAAAATAATAAACCGTTTCTCATGGATGAAAAAATAAAATACGAATTAGAATTTCCTCTAAATTCTTCGCCTCAATTGTTGTTCCAATACATTTCAACTCCTTCTGGTTTGTCGGAATGGTTTGCCGATAATGTTAATTCCAGAGGCGAATTCTTTACTTTTATTTGGGATGGTTCCGAAGAAAAAGCGAGACTTTCTTCTAAAAAATCAGGCGAAAAAGTCAAATTTAGATGGATCGACGAAGACAATAAAGATACCGATTATTATTTCGAACTCCGCATTCTTGAAGACGAAATCACAAAAGATGTTTCCTTAATGGTTACCGATTATGCAAAAGAAGACGACATGGATGAAGCGCGTTTGCTATGGGAAAATCAAATTTCTGACCTAAAACATGTAATTGGTTCTGTTTAATTTTTGGTTCCTTATCCGTATATTTGTCACGCCCAAAAGCGTGGCTTTTTATATATGATAAATTTTAATGGTGAAATAGTCTCTCAAGACCTTCAATTATCGGTTAATAATCGTGCTTTTCTCTTTGGAGATGGTGTTTTCGAAACGATGAAGGTCGTAAACAATAAAATCTTATTTCTAGAAGATCATTATTTTCGCTTAATGGCTTCTATGCGCATTGTTCGAATGGAAATTCCGATGAATTTCACTTTAGAATATCTTGAAGAACAAATATTACTTTTGGTTCAAGCCAATAATTGCGAAACATCAGCAAGAATTCGGTTTTCCGTTTATCGGAACGAAGGTGGTTTTTATTTGCCTTCAGACAATACAATTTCTTTTCTCATTCAATCCGTTTCATTACCCAATCCCTATTATTTATTGGACGAAAATCCATACGAAGTCGAACTTTATAAAGACTTTTACGTGTCCAAACAATTGCTTTCTACCATAAAAACTACAAACAAAATGATTCATATCACTGGAAGTATTTTTGCAAAAGAAAACGGTTATGATAATTGCTTGATTTTGAACGAAACCAAAAATGTTGTAGAAGCGTTGCAAGGAAATATTTTTATGGTTCTGGACGGAAAACTAATAACTCCGCCTGTTTCGGAAGGCTGTTTGAATGGAATAATGCGAAAACAAATTTTGTCAATTGCCAAAAAAAGCAATAAATATGTGGTTGTTGAGGAAGCCATTTCGCCTTTCGATCTTCAAAAAGCAGAGGAATTATTTATTACAAATGTGATAAAAGGAATTCAACCCATTACCAAATACCGAAAAAAAGAGTTTCAAAATGCATTCGCAAAGGAATTAATAGCCGAATTAAACGCCTTAATTTAAAGAAGGATCTTCGGGCGTATTGGACCAAATAAGATAATCACCACCCAATTCCACCATTTTTTTCTCCCAATAATTACTGGTAGCTTTGTTTATAATCTTGTTTTTTTGAAAATTTTCAGAAACAATCCAAGAGTTGGATTCCATTTCGTTTTCTAATTGTTGTGGATGCCAGCCGGTATATCCGAGAAAAAAACGAACGTTTTCTTTCTTGATTACGCCATTATTGATGAGTTTTTTGGTTTCTTCAAAATCACCTCCCCAATAAATTCCATTCGAAATTTCGATACTTCCCATAATTATTTCTGGAATATTATGAATGAAATAAAGATTATCTTGTTCTACGGGACCGCCATTATAAATTTTAAAAGAAGCAAAAATATCAGGAACCAAATCGTTCAAAGTATATCGGAGCGGTTTGTTAATGATAAATCCAACCGAACCTTGATGATTGTGTTCTGCTAATAGTATAACTGACTTATTAAATGGAAATTCTCCTTTTAGAGTTGGTTCGGAAATTAGTAAAAATCCTTTTTTAATTTTTTCTGAAATCATATTTTTATGTTGAAATTATATAAAAATATTGTTTAAACTTTTAATTACTCGATAAATATATAAAAAAAGCCTTCCAACGGAAGGCTTTTTCTATATGAAATAGGAAAGTACTAGTTAACTGAACCTTCTAATTCAGCACCTGCTTTAAATTTCACTACATTTTTAGCAGCAATTTTGATAGTTTTTCCAGTTTGTGGATTTCTTCCGTCTCTTGCAGCTCTGTTAGCAACTGACCAAGAACCGAATCCTACTAAAGAAACTCTTCCACCTTTTTTCAAAGTTCCGCTTACATTTCCTAAAAATGATTCTAAAGCTGATTTTGCAGCTGCTTTTGTAATTCCTGCGTCAGCAGCAATTGCATCAATTAATTCTGATTTGTTCATAATAAATAGTTATTAATAATTGGTTAAACTTATTTTGTTTATAACAAATTTAGTAGGAAATACTTACCACACAACTGATTTGTAAATTTTTTGGCTAATTTGTTGATAACTTTGATGTTTTGTTGATAAAGCAGCATAAAAACGCTTAAAATACAGCCCTAAATCCTCTCGCATCCTTAATAAACACTCACTTCTTCCGAAAATTTAGTTCCGTTTAGTAGTTCAGAAACGGTCATTTTTTTCTTACCAGGAAATTGTAAACTCTTAATTTCTATAAAACCATCCAAAACGGCGACTTTCATTTCTTTGCGTCCAAGAATGACTTTTCCAACTTTTTCGTCGTGTTGCACCATATTTACAGTAGCCTCATCTATTTTAATAATCCATTCCTGATTGTTGTCTTTGAAAAAACACCACGCACCAGGATAGGGTGATAAACCCCTAATTTGATTGTGTATTTCTAAAACCGATTTACTCCAATCTATTTTGCAGTTTTCTTTGTTTAATTTATAAGCAGTTTTGGATATTTCTAAATCATTTTGAATTTTCGGTTGCGCTTGGTCGTTCTCGATCAATTCTAAAGTTTTAATAATCGTTTCACTTCCTAACAACATCAATCGATCATGAAGTTGTCCGGCGTTTTCGTTGGCATCAATTGTAAGTTCGGAATTTGCAATCATTGCGCCGGTGTCAATTTTGTCATCAATAAAAAAAGTAGTTACGCCTGTTTTGGTTTCCCCATTTATGATTGCCCAATTAATAGGCGCCGCTCCACGATAATTTGGAAGCAAAGAAGCATGCAGATTAATTGTTCCCAATTTTGGCATTTCCCAAACTGCTTTTGGAAGCATCCGAAAAGCCACCACAACTTGTAAATTGGCGTTCAACGATTTCAAATCGGCTAAAAAAGCTTCGTCTTTTAAATTAGTGGGTTGCAAAAGTTTTATACCATTTGCAATCGCATATTCTTTTACGGCCGAAAATTTTAGTTTCTGACCGCGACCCGCAGGTTTGTCTGCAGCCGTAATTACGCCAACCACCTCCAATTGATGTTTTACAATTGTGTCCAAAATTCCAACTGCAAATTCTGGTGTTCCCATAAAAACGATTCGTAATTTTTCCATTATGATTTTAGTGCGTATTGGTTGTTTGGTTTTACAATTATTACGTCGTGTTCTAATAATTGTTGTATCGCAAAGATAATATCCTCGGTTGAATTTTTCGTGATGATTTCGATTTCTCTCGAATTTAAAGGCGCTTCTTTTAATAAAGTCACAATCTTTTCAATTACGGTTTGAATGTCTTTTTTGGCTAATGGTTGTTCGGTACAAAACGAACAAATGCCACAATTTTCTGATTTCGTTTCGCCAAAATAGGACAATAACAAGTTGCTTTTACAGGTTTTTTTATTCGAAACATAATTCAAAACCGATTCCAATTGCAGCTTCTTTTGATTGTTTTGGTTCTCCAAATATTTTGAAACCCTATTAATGGTGCGTTCATCTTCACGAACATCATTAAATACTAAGGAAGTGTCATTGTTTTTTGCCTGATAATCAATAATTTCTTTTTCTTTTAATCGAGCCAATATTTGGGCAACTTTATGTTCCTCCGTATTCGATTTTTTAGCAATTAATGACAAATTAATAGCCGCCGAAACTTCATAAATACCAGAATAGGTTCGTAATAAACTCAAAATAACAAGTTCGTCATCTTGGTTTAAACTCATGTATCGAATGACTTCTTTGGATGGAATAATAAATTGAACCATCACTTTCTGTGAATATTCCTGAGACAATGTTACAATTCCTTGTCGGTCTAAAAACTGAATCGCATTAAATGTTTTTAAAATAGGAAATTGATATTGACTACAAAATTGATTTAAGTTGAACGAAAATCGCTCATCAATTCCTTCGCCATAAGCAATTTGAAAATAATTACACAATTTGATATACACGTTAGTAAGAAACGCTTTGTCCGGCAAAACCGCAAGAAACTGACTTTCGGCATGAATCCGATCGGAAGGACTTGTCAAAATTACCGCAAATGCTTTTTCTCCATCTCGCCCAGCTCTTCCCGCTTCTTGATAATAACTTTCTAGATTTTCTGGCAACGCAATATGAATAACCGTTTTTACATTCGATTTGTCAATTCCCATTCCAAAAGCATTGGTTGCCACAATTACCTGAACTTTTTCATCCATCCACAAAGCCATATTTCCCTCTTTTTCTTTTGAGGACAATCCACCATGATAATAGGTCGATCGAATGCCTATTGCTTGCAATTGCGACGAAACATCCAAACATGATTTTCGATTGCGCACATATATAATAGAAGGATTTGGGTATTTTTTCAAAATTTGCTCCATTCGAAACCATTTGTCGTCTACCTCAAAAACCATATAAGCCAAATTAGGTCGTTCAAATGATTGCTGAAAAACAACTGGCGTTTCTAATTTTAATTGAACAATAGTATCTTCTAAAACTGTTTTCGTAGCCGAAGCCGTCAAAGCCAAAAAGGGGGTTTTCGGAAAATGGGTTTTAAGATTCGAAATTTTTAAATATGCCGGTCTAAAATCATGGCCCCATTGCGAAACACAATGTGATTCGTCAATCGCGATGAGGTTAATCGGCAAGTTTTTGATGCGTTCCAAAATCCAATCCGATTGCAAGCGTTCGGGAGATAGGTATAGAAATTTATAATTCCCGAATTGACAATTGTCCAAAAGCGTAATCATTTCCTCCGATTGAATACCGCCAGTTAAAGCAATGGCTTTTATATCCAGTTTTTGCAAATTGGCGACTTGGTCTTTCATCAGAGCAACCAAAGGCGAAATCACCAAACAAATTCCTTCTTGCATCAACGCCGGAATTTGAAAACAAACCGACTTTCCACCACCCGTTGGCAACAAAGCAAAAGTGTCTTTTCCACTCAAAACCGAATCAATAATTTCTTTTTGAAGCGGTCTAAAACGGTCGTGTTTCCAATATTTTTTTAAAATCGATTCGGATTCTTGCATTTTTTCAAATGGTTCTAGCATTTCTAAAATAGAAAACTACCTAGAAATGGCATCTAAGATAAATAGAATTCTCTTGTCAACCGAATCTTTTGGCACTTCAATTAATTCGTAACCATAATTGACATAGGTTTCCGTAAGGTGATTGTAAATTAATTTCGCCTGTTCGTAATTTTCATAACGGGCTTCATCACTCACATAAATTTCCTCCCAAGGCGGAAGAATAAAGATTTTTGTATAAATATTTTCCCGACAAGCCGCATCAAAAAACGCAGGATAACTATCGCCAATATAATGCATATAAGCCAAAACGTCTGGAATTCCGCGGTCTAAAAAAACAATTTCATGCGGCTCCTTTTGCGCATTTTCAAACTGCTTTTTTCGTCCTTCCAATAACAATTCGCTAAACAACAAAGGGTTTTCCAAAAACAATTGCTCAATTCCTTGCTTTTTGGCTTCCATCGTTACCTCGCGCGAAACCTCCGGATAACAACAAAATCCTTTCTCCAACAATCCATCAATAATGGTTGTTTTTCCAGTTCCAGGACCGCCAATAATTACAATAATTTCTTTTTGCACGTTTTTGAAATAAAAGCCCAAATTTACTCAAACAAATCGGAATTTCATTGCTTTTCTTTTTTTGGAGCCAAATGTTCAGGCATTTCTATAAATGCAATTCCTGCTATACGCTCCAATCCACGCAAAAAAGGCGTGGGATTTCCACTTCTACCTGCCTGCCGGCAGGCAGGTCAGGGCTAACGACCAAATTTGTCGAATTTCGATGAAAGTTTCTAAAATCGAATGCGAGATATTAATATTCATAATTTAAAACGTATATTTGCTCTTATTTTATTTTTTGAATGGATAAGGAAACCCAAGAATTTTACGAAAGATTGCGATTGGAATTAAACAGTTCAATGGAATGGCCGTCGGAATATTTGTTTAAATTTATTGTACCAACATCCACAGAAAAAATAGAAAAAGTCGAGAATTCATTCAACCAAATGGGCGCTATAATTGTTACCAAACATTCCAAAACCGGAAAATACACCAGCATTTCCATAAACGTTCAAATGAATAATGCACAAGAAATAATTGACAAATACCTCGAATTAGCAACAATAGAAGGTATAATTTCCCTTTAAATATGGTTCCAAAATATCAAAAAGAAATCGCAAATGATGTTGTTTTCAATTTAGAATACAATTCTGAAAGACAACACCTCATTATCCCAGAATACGGACGTCATTTGCAAAAATTAATCGATCAAGCAACGGCAATCGAAGACCGTGTCGAACGAAATAAAGCCGCCAAATACATCATTCAAGTAATGGGAAATTTAAATCCCCATCTTCGTGACGTGCTTGATTTTCAACACAAACTTTGGGATCAAATTTTTATCATGTCCGATTTCAAATTGGATGTTGATTCGCCTTATCCAATTCCATCGCGCGAAGTTTTACAACTCAAACCAGATGTTTTAAACTACCCTCAAAATTTTCCAAAATACCGTTTTTATGGCAATAATATCAAATACATGATTGATGTGGCCAATAAATGGGAAGATGGCGAAATGAAAAATGCGTTGGTAAAAGTAATTGCCAATCACATGAAAAAATCCTATTTGAGTTGGAACAAAGACACCGTAAAAGATGATGTGATTTTTGAACACTTATTGGAATTGTCCGACGGAAAAATTAATTTGACACAAAGCACCGAAGAGTTATTAAACACAACCGATTTGATGCGAACCAACAAAAGGGTGTCTAATAAAATT
Source organism: uncultured Bacteroidota bacterium (assembly GCA_903839195.1). Taxonomy (GTDB): domain Bacteria; phylum Bacteroidota; class Bacteroidia; order Flavobacteriales; family Flavobacteriaceae; genus Flavobacterium. The sequence goes on from CAIMBK010000127.1 coordinate 18,764, forward strand.
ATGCCGCCAAGCAATCAAAAACCAAAAATCACCAAAAACGTTAAATCGAATAACCCAATTCATAAAAACCAAAACCGAAAACCATTGTAAAATTAGTTAGGAATTAGCATCCAAAGCTGTAAAATCAGTTTAAATCTAATTCATTAACTCCTAATTCATTATTAATAAATATGGGAACTTTTAAAATAGAAGGCGGCATTCGTCTTAAAGGCGAAATCACACCACAAGGCGCAAAAAACGAAGCACTTCAAATTTTATGCGCGGTACTTTTAACGCCAGAAAAAGTAACAATCAACAATATTCCAGATATTATTGATGTCAATAAATTAATTACGTTACTAGGAAATCTAGGCGTTAAAATTCAAAAAAACGGACCAGGCTCCATTACTTTTCAAGCCGACGAGGTAAATATCGGATACATTGAAACCGAAGCTTTCAAGAAAGAAGGCGGTTCGCTTCGTGGTTCGATTATGATTGTTGGGCCTTTATTAGCGCGTTTCGGAAAAGGATATATTCCAAAACCAGGAGGCGATAAAATTGGACGAAGAAGATTGGATACGCATTTTGAAGGCTTTATCAATCTTGGCGCCAAATTCAGATACAATAGAGAAGACCATTTTTATGGAGTGGAAGCCCCAGACGGTTTAATTGGAAGCAACATGCTTTTGGACGAAGCTTCTGTAACAGGTACCGCCAATATTGTGATGTCGGCTGTTTTAGCAAAAGGAATTACTACGATATACAACGCGGCTTGTGAGCCCTATTTGCAACAATTGTGCAAAATGCTTAATTCTATGGGTGCCAAAATTACCGGCGTAGGTTCCAATTTATTGACTATTGAAGGCGTTTCGAATTTAGGAGGTTGCGACCACAGAATTCTTCCCGACATGATCGAAATTGGAAGTTGGATCGGATTGGCAGCAATGACAAGAAGTGAAATTACCATTAAAAACGTGAGTTGGGAAAATTTAGGCGTTATTCCAAACGTGTTTCGAAAACTCGGAATTACATTAGAAAAAAGAGGCGATGATATTTTTATTCCGTCCCATGAAAATGGATATGAAGTAAAAACCGATATCGACGGTTCTATTTTAAACATTTCTGATGCGCCTTGGCCAGGATTTACTCCCGATTTATTAAGTATTGTTTTGGTTGTTGCCACACAAGCCAAAGGCGATGTTTTGATTCACCAAAAAATGTTCGAAAGCCGTTTGTTTTTCGTTGACAAACTAATCGATATGGGGGCTAAAATTATCCTTTGCGATCCGCACCGCGCGGTTGTAATTGGACATGATTTTAAATCACAATTAAAAGCAACCACCATGTCTTCACCAGATATTCGCGCAGGAATTTCATTATTAATTGCAGCGCTTTCCGCCAAAGGAAGCAGTATTATTCAAAACATTGAACAAATTGATAGAGGATACGAGCGAATTGACGAACGTTTAAGAGCTATTGGCGCTAATATTGTTCGGGTTTAATTAAAACAAAATCAAAATGACCTCCGAAAAAACAGCCATCAAAGCAACCTATTTCAGTATTATTGGAAATACTTGCTTGGCGATTACAAAAGGATTGGCTGGAATTTTCGGAAATTCATACGCATTGATTGCCGATGCAATTGAATCGACAACCGATATTTTTTCTTCCTTTTTGGTTTTGTTTGGAATCAAATATTCAAACAAACCTGCCGACGAAAATCATCCTTATGGTCACGGTCGCGCAGAACCTTTAATTACTTTTTTGGTAGTTGGTTTTTTGATTACTTCGGCAACGATAATTGCCTATGAAAGTATTGGAAATATAACTACACCTCATGAACTTCCAAAACCATGGACTTTAATTGTGCTCGGAGCAATTATCCTCTGGAAAGAATTCTCTTTTCGATTGGTAATGAAACGAAGTGTCGAAACACATAGTTCTTCGCTTAAAGCCGACGCTTGGCACCATAGAAGCGATGCAATTACTTCGGTTGCTGCGTTTATCGGAATTACGATTGCCTTATTTTTCGGAAAAGGTTATGAATCTGCCGATGATTGGGCGGCACTTTTTGCTTCCGGATTTATTTTATATAACAGTTATTTGATTTTTAGACCCGCTTTGAGTGAAATCATGGACGAACATTTGTATGACGATTTAGTTGAAAATATTCGAAATGTATCGCATTCTGTTGAAGGAATTATGGACACCGAAAAGTGTTTCATTCGAAAATCAGGCATGAAATTTCATGTCGATCTTCACGCGGTGGTCGATGGTAAAATTTCGGTTAAAGAAGGTCACGATTTGGCACACAAACTCAAAGATGTGCTTCGCGCCGAAATCCTAGAATTAGGACACGTTTTGATTCATATCGAACCTAGCGAATAGTTTTAATCCAACACATTCAATATTTTTAAACCAAAAATCACCCCATTGCCTTGAATTCCATTTTGATTGGAATGTACATAATCCAGTCGAAAAATTTTGAATTTCCCAAAACCCAAATTATCTAAACCAAAACTAATTTCAGTGTAAGGTTTTCTTTCTGGAACTGCTAGTTCATGAAATCCAATGATTAAGGTAGATTTTAATAAATTCAATAACGGAATTTTATTCATCAAAAACCCCTTGTCATTGTATTCTGAATGGAGTTCAAAATAGCGATCATTGGTACTATTTGAATAATAGGGAAGCAAATTAAACACGTTCAAATAACGATCAGTTTCGCCAATATGGGTTTGATTCCCATTGAAATGTTGGTAATCTATAAAGGCAATATTTTTGGCATTATATAACTTTCCTGCTTTACAATTTAGCGCTATATTTCCTTTGTTTCCAATATTTAAATCATAGAAAACTCGCGTTTTTATATGTTCAAATTCGTATTTTTTCTCACTTGCTGCAACGGCTTTTTCATACGACAAAAACAAAGTTGGGAATTTGCCATTTCGAATATTAAATTTTCCATCGGGACGCGAAAAATATTTATTTCCAATATTGTACCTCGCATTAATTGTGATTTTTGTTAAATGATGCGCTTCAAATCCAGGATTCACAAAATCATCAGGAGCCAACGGATTATTAGAAGAATAGAAATCGTTATTTTTAATAGCGGTGTAATCCGTAGTATTGAAAAGTGGTTTACGTTGTTGGTATTCCAATTTTCCATTAATATTTAAACCATTTGCAACATCTTTACCAAAACTAATTTTTGCAAATTCTAAATTATATAATTTCATAAAATTATTCTTAAAAGCCAATGTGCTAATTGTGTTCACAATCGGCCCGATGGGATTATTGTCATTAAATTGATTGACTTTTGTTCCGCCAGAAATTTCTAAAACAGCGTAATTTTGATTGTTGAAACGGTGTCTGAAAACCCCTGAAACTCGCAATCGGGTGTCCGAAAAACCATAATTAAAATCGGAATTAAATGAGGAAATTTTGCCTTTTTCGTAATTCCATTTTCGGAAATCAAACCCCGACGAAATTGAATAACCTTGAACGGTATTGAAACTTAACGAACTCAAATCAACCAATCCACGGTAATTAAAACTTCTTTTTTCGAACGAATTCTTATAATTATAGCCAAGAATAATAGCTTTAATTTTAAACTTGTTGTTTTTTTTGTCAATAGAATCCAGATAAGTTTTTGATGTTCGAATATTGAAAATGCTGTCTTTTCGAACATAATCGCTGTTTTCTTCATCGGTCAGTGGAATAGGCCTGTTTTTGTTCCAATAAATAGAATCTTTTTTATTAGCATTTTCTTCAAAACTTAGTATTTCGTTGCCAAACGTATTTTTTGCAAAAGCATCCTGAAATTCATAATTACTATAAACATAATTGAATTTTCCTGAGAATTTAATGCCAAATATTCCAGCGTTGAAAGCCAGAACTTGTGAATTTTTTGTCCAAATTTTGTTTTTTGTATTGTAATTGAAATTCTGCTTCAACGTCATTGTTTCAACAAATTCATTTTTCATTCGGTAGCCTTTAATGTCCAAATCAACAGCGTAAATCGCCCAACTATCATCTACAATATAAATATATCCTTCAAAAACGGGTTCTTTGTCGCGTTTTGGTGTTACTTTTATTTTGTTGATTTGATTGTTATTTTCGTCAAAAAATGTGCTTTCCAATTTGAATTTATAATAATTAAAAGCATTGGAAGCGATTGGCGAAATTATACCAATTCCAAAATCGATTGCATTGTCATAAAAATCATAATTGGCTGATTCGGCGGTGTTGTAGCTGAATCCGTTATTGTTTCCGCTTATTTTGGAGGCAACAATTTTCTCCTTTAGTTTATTGGGTTTTTCAAAAACGATATTTGATACGGTTTCTGATAAGTATATTATTCCGCTTCCAGTTGAATCTATGTTCGCGCCCATTCGTTCGCCCAAATCCACTTTTTGTCCCATTATTTTTTTAGGTAAATCTTTCACTTTGAAAATTCCACGAGAATAAAAATCGGCTTTATAACGGGCGGTTTTGTCTGAATTTTCTTTTTTGTTTGCAATGGCTTTTCGGATGATTCTATTGGCAGGATTGTCTTTTGTGTTAATGACAACTTCATTTAAAGTAAAATTTTCTTCCTCCATTTTTACATTTAGAACAAACGGAAAACTAGCGATTTCGACCGATTTTTTCTGCGTTTTATAACCCAAATATTGAAAAACAAAAGTGTATTTTCCTTTGATTGTCAAATTGATTTCATATTTACCTTGTTCGTTAGAAGTGGTTCCTTTGTAGGTGTTTTCGATAAATACATTGGCGAATGGAATTGGATTTCCTTTTTCATCATTAACGGTTCCGCGAATTTGGGCATGAGAACAGAAAGATACAAATACAACAAGTAGCACAATAATTTTTTTCATAATAGGCGATTAATTAAGGTAAATAATTTTATACTATATAAAGGAATGCAAAGCCAATTCGTAGCTTTTCAAACCAAAACCAATGATAACGCCTTTTGCATTTGGCGAAATAAACGATTGGTGTCTGAAAGTCTCTCGTGAAAACGTATTTGATATATGAACTTCCACAACGGGCGTTTCGATCGCTTTTATTGCGTCGCCAATTCCGATGGAAGTATGGGTATAAGCTCCGGCATTTAAAATAATTCCGTCAAATAAAAACCCCACTTCTTGAATTTTCGAAATCAATTCACCTTCAATATTGCTTTGAAAATAGGTTAATTCCAAATCGGAAAATTGTTTTTCAAGAATTTTAAAGTAGTTTTCAAAAGTTTGATTCCCATAAACTTCGGGTTCTCTTTTCCCGAGTAGGTTTAAATTTGGACCATTGATTATAATTATTTTCATTCTTTTTTTTGTAAAAATAGGAAAACTCTTTTGTTCTAAACTATTGATTTTGATAATAATTAACATTTTGTAATCTTTATCTTATTGTTGCGAAGTAGCTATATAATTAAGGGTTTTATTATGATATTTATTTTTTTATCGTTATCGAAAACGTTTTAGCTTTAATAAATGTTAATAAAAATGTTAATAAGTCCAATATTAGTTTTCAATTTTCGATACACTCCTGATATAACTTTGCCTCATTAACCAATAAAAACATTTAATTATGAAAAAAGTTATTTTAACAGCAGTTGCTGTTTTTGGGTTCGTTTTTGCTAACGCACAAGATTTAAAATCTAAAAGAGGCGAAAATTTCTTACCTGAAGCAGGTGACTGGGCAATTAGCTTCAATGCTAACAATTTATTCCATTATGTAGGAAATGTATTTAGCAGCGCTGGAACTAATGAAATTGGTGCTGTTTCTAACAGTAACACTAGTGGTTCTTTTACAGGTAAAAGATTCAACACGGCTACTCAAGCAGACCGTTACACAGCTGGATTTGAATTGTCTAATGGATCAGAAACTGATGCAAATGGCTACGAACTTAAAACTACAAAAATTACTGTAGAAGCTGGATTAGGTAAAGAATGGAGAAGAGGTAAAACACGTCTTCAAGGATTCTACGGTTACGATTTAGTTGCCGGTATTAATTTAGTTGATAGCGAAAAAGGTAAAGATGCTACGGGTGCTGATGTTGATTCTAAAAAAGGATTAGGATTCAGTGTTGGGGCACACGGATTTTTAGGAGCTGAATATTTTATTTTTCCTAAAATGGCTATTGGTGCTCAGTACACTTATGGTGCTGATATCAACATTAAAGGTGCAGGTACTGAAAATGGTAATAAACAAAAAGACAAATCAACTTCTTTTGGAGTTGGTAATGTAGGTGTTGCTTCAATGTCACTTACTTTGCACTTCTAGTATTACCCATTTATTATGAAATTAAACCACGCCATTGGCGTGGTTTTTTTATTTATAACCGTTTTTCAATTGTTAATAAGTACCATAAAATTGTTAATAAAATTGTTAATAAGTATTAATTTTAACAATTTATATATTTTAAAGCAGCTTTAACTTTACACCATATATTAACAAACAAAAATTATGAAAAAAATTACTCTTATTATTGCATTGTTTTTTGCTTTTGGTGCTGTAAATGCACAAGACACAAATCCTTATGGATTTTCAAATGGAAGTAAATTTGTAACGGGCTCATTCAAATTCGAAGATCAAGAAGCTGGAACAGGAAGACCTTTAAATGCTTCTGTTACTTATAATAAATTTATAGGTGAAGCTGTTTCTTTTGGATTCACTTTAGGAATTAATTCAAATGAACTGAAAGCAAACGATTATGTTGTTGGTATGGAAATCAGAAATTATTACACACCAACAAGTCAATTTTCAGTTTTTTCAAAAATTGGATTCAATATGACTATTCCTGCTGAAAAAGGTGGCGATAACCAATTTGATCTTTTTGTAGGTCCTGGTTTAAGCTATTTTGTTAGCAAACATTTTATTGTTGAAACTTCTTTAGGTCTCATTAATACAAGAATAAGTAAAGATTTCACACAAGACTTCACTGTAAATACAGACTTATCGGGTCTTAAATTAGGATTGGCCTATAAATTCTAATTTAATTCCAGC
>CAIMBK010000128.1 GCA_903839195.1 uncultured Bacteroidota bacterium
AAATTTTAGATGAAAATCGTCAGTTTAAATTCATCAAAGGGCCCATATTTTCGAATATTATTTTGGCCGACGAAATTAACAGAACGCCACCAAAAACACAAGCTGCACTTTTGGAAGCGATGCAAGAACGCGCTGTTACAATTGCAGGACATAATTATAAATTGGATTTGCCTTATTTCGTATTGGCAACTCAAAACCCAATCGAACAAGAAGGAACTTATCCGCTACCAGAAGCGCAATTGGATCGTTTTATGTTTTCTATCAAGTTGGATTATCCTTCTTTTGCGGAAGAAGTGGATGTTGTAAAAAGCACTACTTCCGATCAAAAACCAACCGTGAATTCGCTTTTTCAAGCCCAAGAAATCATTGATTTTCAACAATTGATTCGTCGCGTTCCTGTGGCGGACAATGTGATTGAATATGCTGTTACTTTGGTAAGTAAAACCCGACCTGATAATGCGCTTTCGAATGATTTTATTAAAAATTATATCGATTGGGGCGCTGGTCCGAGAGCATCTCAAAATCTTATTCTGGCTGCAAAAGCCAATGCCGCTTTCAACGGAAAATTTTCTCCGGATATTGAAGATGTAAAAGCCGTTGCAACGGGGATATTAAGACACCGTGTGGTGAAAAACTACAAGGCCGATGCTGAAGGAATTTCAATTGAAAAAATTATTGAATCTCTTTTATAGCAATATCGATTTCGCAAATAAAAGTACTATTTTTCTCAATTCCTTAATACAAATCCTTAATAATAAGAATTTGTAAATATTTTATTGTATTTGCCCATTTCATTGCATTTAATTCAACGAAATGGAATGTTTATAAATAAAAATTATCCAATAATACACAATCTTTAAATTTTTAATTCTCATTAACATTGTTTAAATTTGTGCCAATAAAAATCAAATAATACTAATATAATTCCTTCATACTATGGCTTTTGATATTGATATGATAAAAAAAGTGTACGAAAACATGCCTTCTCGCGTTGATAGCGCCAGAGCAATTGTAGGTCGTCCTTTAACATTAACCGAGAAAATTTTATATTCCCACCTTTGGGAAGGTAATCCTTCAAAAGCATTTCAAAAAGGAATTGATTATGTTGATTTCGCTCCAGACCGTGTGGCTTGTCAAGATGCAACCGCTCAAATGGCGTTATTGCAATTCATGCACGCTGGAAAACCAAAAGTAGCCGTTCCAACAACCGTTCATTGTGATCACTTGATTCAAGCAAAAGTGGATGCGAAAACCGATTTGGCTCGTGCGAAATCGCAAAGTAGTGAAGTTTTTGATTTCCTTTCTTCGGTTTCTAATAAATACGGAATCGGTTTCTGGAAACCAGGTGCTGGTATTATTCACCAAGTAGTTTTAGAAAATTATGCCTTTCCAGGTGGAATGATGATTGGAACCGATTCACATACTGTAAATGCAGGTGGATTAGGAATGTTAGCTATTGGCGTAGGTGGAGCAGATGCTGTAGATGTAATGTCAGGAATGGCTTGGGAATTGAAATTCCCAAAACTAATTGGCGTTAAATTGACAGGTAAATTATCCGGTTGGACAGCACCAAAAGATGTTATCTTGAAAGTAGCTGGAATCCTAACGGTAAAAGGAGGAACGGGAGCCATCGTTGAATATTTTGGCGAAGGCGCAACCGCAATGTCATGCACAGGAAAAGGAACCATTTGTAATATGGGC
>CAIMBK010000129.1 GCA_903839195.1 uncultured Bacteroidota bacterium
GCATTACAACATTTGAAACACGACAAACACAAAGTACTTTTGTTTCATGTATATGATGAAAAAACAGAATTACATTTTGATTTTGACAACGCTCCAAGAAAATTCATTGACGTTGAAACGGGAGATGAAGTAGCGATTTTTGCTGAAAATATTAAAGAAACTTACGAAAAACAAGTATCAAACTATTTTTCCAAACTGGCATTAACTTGTGCGCAAAATAAGATTAAGTATGTTCCTGTTCCTGTTGGAGCCAATTTCGAAAAAATACTAACAACCTATTTGGTTGAAAAACAAACTTTTGGATAGTCTCCGAATTAATAATCGAACATTTTTTTTAAAATCTTTGTAGAAGTCGAAATAGGTTGTATATTTGCAACCGCATTAAAGCGAGGTTTGGTAGTTCAGTTGGTTAGAATACATGCCTGTCACGCATGGGGTCGCGGGTTCGAGTCCCGTCCAGACCGCTTAAATTGGGAAAAGTCACGTGTAAGAGCGTGACTTTTTTGCCCAAAAAAGGTTTTTAAGATTGTTGTGTTGATTTGCTACGACTTTGTAACTCGTAGCCGGTTTAGTAGTTAGACCAATGAAAAGCTTTCCAATTTATTCTGAACTGGTTTCAGGATTTGAGGGGAGCTTTTTTGATTTTGTACTATTTAACTATCTAATTGGCTGAAAGGTTGTATATTGCATTCAATATTTACATTAATTTGAACAATTTTTTTGTTATTTTAGTTAAAACCACCCCATATTATGAAAAAACTAATACACATTTTTTTCTTCTTTTCAACGATTTGCATTTTTGCGCAAGCGAACAACCAAGTGCCAAATCTTCAACAATGCAGCCCAACTGGTATAGCTACTTTTGATCTTACAACAAATACACCATTTGCATTAGCAGGATTGGATGCTTTTAATTTTGTTTTGAGTTATCATGTAACACAATTAGATGCAGCTAATGGAACAAATGCCATAATTCCAGCTACTAGTTATATGTCAACTTCACAAGTAATCTACATTAGAATTTTTAATATTGCTACTTCAGAAGTAACGCAAATCGGCTTTTATTTGATTGTAAATGAAAACCCATTTGTTCAGGATGTCACTTACACAGCTTGCGACACTGACAATGACGGATTTGTGTCGGTTGATTCTGCGGTTTTGACCAGTATTATGTATCAAAGCAGTCCGTCTTCTACTAATAACTATGTGACTAATTTTTATGCCACTATGGTAGATGCACAAACTTCTACTAATAGTTTAGTGTCTCCGTTTTTAATACCATCGCCCTCCACTCAGGTGTTTTATGCTAAAACTCAAAACTTGGTTACGGGTTGTGATACGATTTCAACGGTCACAGTTTTAGCATTGAATTGCAACACTACAAGTTGTGAACCACCAACAAGTTTAACTATTGGTGACATTACTCAAACTTCAGCAACAGCAAGTTGGACAGCAAGTTCTGGCGCAACTCAATATGAAATTTATCTTGCGCCCCAAGGGGCAACTGCTCCCGATGCTAGTTCAGTTGGAATGGCAACTTCCTTGAGCAATTATACAATTACAGGTTTAACTTGTGGAACTACTTATCAGGCATATGTCCGAACGAATTGTTCTCAGCCGACTAATTTTATAAATGCAAGTGTCTGGTCAAATCCAGTTACTTTCACATTGACTAATTGTGCTGCAACTGCTGTAAATCTAACGGCCTGTTCTGAAAATGGCGTTGCTTGTTTTGATTTAACAACCAATACGCCAGTAATTTTAGGAAATTTAGATCCAACAATTTATTCGGTTTCTTATTTCCCAACTTATGCAGATGCAAGTTTAAATACAAATGTAATTACCAATCCAACGCAATATTGTACGCAAGTCGGTTCTTCTGTGGTTTACGCAAGTTTAAGTAGTGCTAATACCCCAAATCAAATAGTTGGTTTTTATTTATATGCATCGGCATATAACAGTACCGCAATCGTACTTACTGATATGCAACAATGTGATGACAATAATGATACTTCGGTTACATTTAATTTGACAGCAATTCAAGCACAAATAAATACTTCCAATACCTTGCAATATTATACGTCACTTGTAAATGCTCAATATCAAACGGTGCCAATTATTAATCCAACGACTTTTACGGTTGGAACACAAACGCCAATTACCACTATTTTTGTAAGAGAAATTATAACTAATTCTTGCGATAGTATTTATTCTTTCCGCGTAAAAGCCTATGCAGTTTGTAATAACGCATACACTTGTAGCGCAGCCAACTCACTTTGCAGCGCTTTAGGCGTTCCTTTTGTAAACACGCATCAGAATATTCCAGCTGAATCAGGAAATGCTTATGGATGTCTTTTTACAAGTCCAAATCCAACTTGGTTTTATATGCCAATAAGCGGTGCCGGAAATATTAATTTATTGATTCAACAAAGCACAACCATCAATTTTGTAACACCTAATTTGGATGTTGATTATATTTGTTACGGGCCTTTCACAAGTCCAGTAGCGCCATGTAGCGGTCAATTGACGGCAAATAAAATAGTTTGTTGTAGTTATTCTGCAGCGGCAACAGAATCTCCAATTATTCCAAATGCACAGCCAGGAGAATATTATCTCATTATGGTAACCAATTTTAGTAATCAAGCGGGGTATATTAAAATTACCGAATTGCCTACGACCCAAGGTGCTTTAAATTGCTCTGGTTTCCGATTGAATGCGTTTTTAGATACTAATGCAAATGGCACGCAAGAAGTTGGAGAACAAAATTTCCCATTAGGACAATTTCATTATGAAGTAAACACCAATGGCGACATTCACAATGTGATTGCACCAACAGGAGTTTATAATTTATATGACATTAATCCAACTAATTCCTATAATTTAAGTTATACAGTTGATTCAAATTACACAACTGCTTATGGAGTGACAACTGCTTCTTACAGCAACGTTCATATTGTTATTGGTTTGGGAATGCAAACCTATAATTTCCCAATCACAGTTATACAAACGTATAATGATTTGGCTATTACAATTATTCCAACCCAACAACCAAGACCAGGATTTACCTATCAAAACATGGTAGTTTATGCTAATTTAGGCAATCAAACAATTCCTTCTGGAACCATCAATTTCCAAAAAGATGCCTTGGTTACAATTACTGCCAATTCGCAAACGGGAGCAACTGCCACAATTACTGGATTTACCTATGATTTCACCAATTTATTGCCTTTTGAATATAGAATAATCAATGTTACAATGGCCGTTCCGCAATTACCAACAGTTGCTTTAGGAGATCATTTGATCAATTCGGCCACAATTGTTCCTTTTACGGGTGATATTGTTTCAGAAAATAATTCCACGATATTAAATCAAACCATCATTGGTTCCTACGATCCAAACGACAAGGTGGAATCCCATGGCGGAAGAATTTTATTTTCAGATTTCACTTCTGAAGATTATTTATATTATACCATTCATTTTGAAAACACAGGAACCGCAAGCGCAGTAAATGTTAAAGTAATCGACGTTTTAGATGCAAAACTTGATGAGACATCCATCAAAATGGTAAGTGCAAGTCATAATTATACCATGGATCGAATTGACAATTCACTTACATGGAATTTTGAAAACATTCAGCTTCCAGGAACTCTTCAAAATCCAAGCGCTTCCAATGGCTATATTACGTTCAAAATAAAACCAAAAACAGGATATGCAGTTGGCGATATTATTCCGAATACTGCGGCCATTTATTTTGATTATAATCCAGCAATAATTACCAATACGTTTCAAACTGAATTTACTCAGCTACTAGGAACGACCGAATTTGAAAACGTTAACTTCGTTTTTTATCCAAATCCCGCGAGCGACTTGGTTACCGTTTCCTTAAAAAACAACGTGGATTCTATTGCTAAAATAGTGGTTTATGATGTTTTAGGAAAAACCATTGCAATGGTAAATCCAACTAATGAAACGGCTTCGCAAACAATTGACTTGACAGCCGTTGAAACTGGAATATACTTAATCGAAGTTACAACAAACACCAATATGAAAGTTATTAAAAAACTAATTGTAAAATAAATAGTACCCAAAATAACAGAAAAAACCTTCAATTCGTTGAAGGTTTTTCTTTTTTAGGCCAAAGCTTATTTTCACTGAAAATTATTTCTTATTTTTGAATTCAGAATGATAGTTCTTCAAAAAATATGAAAAAAATAATTTCACTTCTATTGCTTCTCCTCATAACTTCGTGTCAATATTTTGACATGCAAGTTCCATCCAAAAAGGAGTTATTGGATAAAGAAATGAAATCCATCAATTGGAACGAAGTCGATGAATATCCGTCCTTTTCAGAATGCGAAAAAATAAAAGACAAATCAACACGAGAGCGCTGTTTTTTTGAGCTTTTGACACAAACCATTCAAGAAAAACTAAGTATCGACACGCTCGCTATTTTATATCCCGAATTAGATACCATTGAAGTTAAAGTGACTGTTTTTCCAAATGCTACTATGGAATTTGAACCCCAATTTCCAAAAGATAGCGTGGCTTATGACAAAGTAAAAATTGACAGCATTCTCCACAGCCGATTAATCGATTTTCCGAAAGTGAATCCCGCAATTAAAAGAGGAATTCCTGTAAAAACACAATTCATTTTGCCCGTAATTATAAAAACAGAATAATTGGCTACCGAACGAATTATTTTAGGAATCGACCCAGGAACAACCATCATGGGTTTTGGAGTTATTAAAGTGATTGGAAAAACCATGCAATTTGTTCAACTTAACGAATTGCAATTGTCCAAATACGACAACCATTATCAAAAGTTAAAAATCATTTTTGAACGAACAATAGAACTCATCGAAACCCACAATCCAGATGAAATTGCCATTGAAGCTCCATTCTTTGGGAAAAATGTTCAATCGATGTTGAAATTAGGAAGAGCGCAAGGCGTTGCAATGGCAGCCGGACTTTCGAGAGATATTCCCATCACGGAATATGAACCAAAAAAAATTAAAATGTCAATAACCGGCAACGGAAACGCCAGTAAAGAACAAGTTGCCAAAATGCTGCAACAATTATTAGGATTAAAAGAATTACCAAAAAACCTTGATTCAACAGATGGATTGGCGGCGGCAGTTTGTCATTTTTTCAATTCCGGAAAAACAATTGGCGAAAAAAGTTACACTGGCTGGGATGCTTTTGTGAAACAGAACGAAAACAGAATTAAATAATTGAAAGATTATAGTTTCTTTTTCAAATTAATCAATTTTCAAATCAATGAGCGGAATATACATCCATATCCCTTTTTGCAAACAAGCCTGTCATTATTGCGACTTCCATTTCTCGACGTCAATGAAGAAAAAAGAAGAGATGGTTTTGGCTATTGCCAATGAATTGAAGTTGCGAAAAATCGAGTTTCAGGATGAATTAGTTGAAACTATTTATTTTGGCGGAGGAACGCCGTCGGTATTGGAACTTGACGAAATCAACTTTTTGATTAATACCGTTTATGATAATTATTCAGTTTCACAAACGCCAGAAATTACCCTTGAAGCCAACCCAGATGATTTGTCAGAAGCAAGAATTATTGCCTTTTCCCAATCCAAAATCAATCGGTTAAGCATTGGAATTCAATCTTTTTTTGAAGATGATTTGCAAATGATGCATCGCGCTCACAATTCGGCGGAAGCCAAAAAATGTTTGGAAATAGCCACGCACTATTTTGATAATATCACCATCGATTTGATTTATGGAATTCCAGGAATGACCAATGAAAAATGGCTTTATAATATCGAAATCGCATTGGCTTTTAACGTTCCGCATATTTCTTGTTATGCTTTGACGGTGGAACCTAAAACGGCTTTGAGCAAATTAATCCAAACCGGAAAAATTGCCGAACCAAATGATGAGGTTGCGCAAATGCATTTTTTGACATTGGTTGAAACTCTCGAAAATAAAGGATTTGTTCATTATGAATTATCCAATTTCGGAAAGGAAAACTATTTTTCAAAAAATAATTCAGCGTATTGGCTTGGAAAAAAATACCTTGGAATTGGTCCTTCCGCGCATAGTTTTGATGGGATCTCCCGAAGTTGGAATATTTCCAATAATTCACTTTATATAAAATCGATACAGGAAAATAATCTTCCAAAAGAAGTCGAGATTTTATCCAAAACCGACCGCTATAATGAGTATATTATGACCGGTTTGCGAACTATTTGGGGCGTTTCTTTTGAGAAAATTGCTTCCGATTTTGGAAACGATTATTTGGATTATTGTCAAAATCAAATGCAGAAATTCTTGAAAGACGATTTGCTTTTTGTTGAAAATAACATCTTAAAAACGACCAAAAAAGGAAAATTTTTGACCGATGGAATTGCATCGGATTTGTTCATGCTGAACTAGTTTCAGCATCTTCTGAACTAGTTTCAGCATCTTCTGAACTAGTTTCAGCATCTTCTGAACTAGTTTCAGCATCTTCTGAACTAGTTTCAGCA
>CAIMBK010000130.1 GCA_903839195.1 uncultured Bacteroidota bacterium
GGTGAGTTCCAATAACCGCCATCTTCGAGGGCTAGGCGCGAGACGAACAGGGTGAACTGAAACAGGTCATCGAGTTCCCTCAGATAGTCGGCGGCGACGTGGAAACCCTCGCCATCAAAGACAAAATGTTTCCCGACGATTCTATTTTTGTTTTTATCGAATAGAATGTATTATCGGTTACGTCGGTTTTGTTGGTTTTAGTATAAACAAAACTACTCGCAAATATTAAGTTATTTTCGGTCAATCTATTTCTTCTTTCTTGAATACTTCGTATCGATTTATAATCATCAGCACTTGTAATTAATGGGTTTGACGCCAAAACATCACTAATAAAACCATTTGCGCCACTTTCAATTATTAAATTATTTTCGGAGTTGAAATAGGTGGGATTTATAGTGTAATTTGGGTTTTGTGCAATCGCATTTAATACATTATAGGAAGATTGATATACATTGAAATAATTGCCCGTATTAATGTTGTTTACAAATTGAATGTTAAACAAATCAAATCGGGAAGTTGTTTTTTTGCTTGGCGTCCAATTGTAGGTTAGTGAACTCGTGAAATTTTCTTTGTCCAATCCAATGTTTCTTTGCTTGAAAAAACCGACCATAAAATTCGTAGAAGGAATCATATTTTTCGGAATAATTCTTTCGGTATTAAAAGGAAAAAATAGTCTAGGAAAATTCAACTTTATATCGGCGCCATATTCCGATACGTTGAAAAAATTATTATTTGGATTGGCCATATCTTTGGACGCGCCAATATTACCACGAGCAGAAATCTCTAATGTTTCGGCACCTCTAAAAATATTTCGAATCGTAACATTGGTACTTCCCGAAATTCCAAATTCTTGAATATTCGAATGAATAAAATCAGTATTCCAACCAAATCCGAATTTTTTTCTTGGCGATAAATACACCGCTGCAATCAATGATTTTCCTTCCGCATCTTTCGGGTCAATCGAATATTGAATGGACGGATAATTGAAAATCCGTAAATTATTTAAATAACGGGATGTAAGGGTTGTTTTTGTGTCGGAAAACAATCCGTTTTTGGTAATAAAAACCGCATCTGTAATCGCTTTTGGACGGTATTTCAGTTTTTCGGGGCTATAAATAACAAAATTATTATAGGAAACACTGTCCATAATCGGTTTGCTATTTTTCCCTGCGGCATTATCAGTATAAATCGCCACTTTGCTGATTTTATATAATTTGAAAGGCACTAATTTTGTCGAATCGCCTTCTCTTATGGATTGATTTTCAATATTTAAACCAATGTTGGCTTTGTGATTATTGTCCAAAGTATCAATGTCGTAATTCACATAATTCTGTTGAAAATAAAAAGCGCCATTATTTCGAAAATGAGTAGTAATTCGGCTTCGTTCTTCGTCAAAATCGGGTTTTTTGTATTGACTTTTGGATTTCAAAACCGAAAGCGATTGTTTGGTTTTGTACAATGAATCTAAAACGGGCGAATCAATAGTCACTTTTATAGAATCCAATGTGTAGGGTTTTCCAGTATTTATAGAATATTTAACGCCCACTTTTTTCGTACTTATGGAATCGGTTGCGTAGGTTACTTTTGTATTAAAATATCCTTTATCAAAATAATAAGATTGCAATCTCAAAGCCGATTTTTCAGCGCTTTTAGTATCAAAAATCACTGGCGGTTCTCCCGTTTTTTTCAAAACTTCGTGAATTCCGAAATACCAAAAAGACTTGCCCAATCGGTCAACTTGTTTTTTGGACAACCATTTCGATAAACGAGAATATTTTTCAGGATTTTTGACAAATTTTGATTGATAAATAGAATCCGGATTTTCTGCAGCCAAATTATACAAATTCAATCGCAAACGATAACTAAAAATGCTGCTATTGGGCCTTTGATATAGTTGGGCTAGTACATTTTCGTTTTTTTCTTTAACTCCATTTGCCAAAATTTCGTTTTTGGTAAGTAGCTTTTTTCCATCTGGAACTCTTTTAAAAGTATTACAGGCGCAAATAAATACTCCAATTAGAATAAATAATGATATTTTTGTCTTGTTGTTTTTCAAGTGTTTCGAAATATTTAATTCAAAAGTACATCTTTTTATGGTTAGTAAAAACCAAATCAAATTAATAACGAGTTTGCATCAAAAAAAATACCGGTCGTCAAACCAATTATTTTTTGCCGAAGGTGTAAAAGTAATTCAGGAATTGTTAAAATCAAACTTTGAACTCGAACATCTTTATGAAACGGAATTGTTTTTTGAAAGCGTTTCCAATGAAAAAAAATCACTTATTACGGAAAGCGATTTGAAAAAAATTAGCGCCTTGGCTAATCCAAATACGTGTTTGGCTATTTTTAGGATGCCAAAACCCAAATCAATCATCGAAAAAGGATTAATTGTTGCGCTTGATGATATTCGCGACCCAGGAAATTTAGGCACCATTATGCGTCTTTGCGATTGGTTTGGAATCGAACAATTGGTTTGTTCTGAAAGTTCTGTGGATGTTTATAATCCCAAAGTGGTTCAAGCTACAATGGGTTCTATTTCTAGGGTTAATGTGAATTATATCGACCTTGAATCGTTTCTTCAAAAATCGAAATTACCAGTTTTCGGGACTTTTATGGATGGAACAATTATTTATAATGAAACACTTCCCAAAGAAGGAATTATTGTTTTCGGAAATGAAGCTAACGGAATTTCTGAAAAAATAGAAAAATTAGTTAAAAAGCGAATCGCCATTCCAAGATTTGGAAGTATTCAAGAAACCGAAAGTTTGAATGTTGCCACAGCAACGGCCATCGTTTTGAATGAATTTCGACGTGGAAATTAATGAAAAGTAAAATTAATTAAAACCGCACGCGTTTTCATCGATTCGATATTGGAGGTCCAAGGGCTGTTTGGGTCAGCGTCGCGAATTAGTTCATCTTTCATACCAAAAACCCCACGAATGGAAGGTGAAAATTTGAAATATTCAAAATATAAATCGATTCCAAAACCAATTTCATAATTTGTAGACCATGGAACCATTCGGAAACGTTGTTGCAAATTATCATCTTTAGACGTTGAATTGCTTCCTAAATTTAAGGTTGTCGAAAAACCACCTACCAAATAAGGCCGCACATTTCCAGTTCGTAAAGCCGAAAATTTTAGCAAAAAGGGAAAATGTAAATAGGTCGATTTTACTTCACGGTAGTAATCTAATTCGCTGGTAAAATTAGGAAAAGTTAGGTTCCTTTGTGTGTAATATAACCCTGGTTCAAAACGAATGTTAATGAATTCATGAAGGCGTAAATCAGCCACTAAACCTACGTTGAAACCCGTTGTGCTTTCAACTAAAACATCCTTTGGAACCACCGATTTGTAATCAATTTTAAAGTCATAGGAATTAAATCCTAAAAAATATCCCCAATACAAACGGTCTTTATCAAAATTCTCAAGATTATGAATAGGGTCTTTGCCGAAAATATTTTTCGATTGCGCCCAGCCAAAAAATGACAAGGATAATACGATCAACAGAATTACTTTTTTCATTTTCATTTAAGAATTTTACTACTGCTTTTTTGAAGCAGAATAAATAGTCGCAACGCCAAAAGTTTGGGGCATCGCTCGTACCTCTATAAACCCAATTTTTCTCAAAATATTGTTCAACGCTTCGCCATATGGAAAAACAGAAGCCGAATCCGACAAATATTGATAAGCCGAATTGTCTTTTGAAAATAATTTTCCAATTAAAGGCAAGATATTTTTGGAGTAAAATTGATAGCCTTGTTTAAAAGGTGTTTTTTCCGGAACGGATGTTTCTAATATTACAAAAATCCCATTTGGCTTGAGCACCCGAAGAATTTCTGACAACCCTTTTTCTAATGTTTCAAAATTTCGAACGCCAAAAGCAACGGTAATGGCATCAAAAGTGTCGTTTTCAAACGGCATGTTTTCAGAATCAGCCAAAAGCATTTCGATTTTACTGGAAAGATTTTTAGCTTCAATTTTTTTTCTTCCAACGTCCAACATTCCAGCAGAAATGTCCAAACCAATAATTTTTTCTGCGGAGGTTTTTGTCATTAATAATGCCAAATCGCCAGTTCCTGTTGCAATATCCAAAACGGTTTTAGGATTTTTATCAGAAACTAACTTAAGCACTTTTTTACGCCATTTGACATCAATTCCGAAAGAAATCACGCGGTTTAAACCGTCATAATTTTCAGAAATAGTGTCAAACATTTGAGCCACTTGCTCTTTTTTTCCTAATTCGGAATCTTTATAAGGCGTAATGTTTTTTGGCATAATCAAAAATTTTGGCAAAGATAGCGTCAATTTTTATAAAATCAAGCTAATGTCTTTTCTTAATTCCGAAGATACGTTTGGTAACTAAAATCAAAAAGGTGCTTTTCGTCTTTCGGATGAAATTCGGTTGCCACTAAATTCCATTCTGCCGGATTAATTTCAGGGAAAAATGCGTCGGCTTCAAATGTATCATGAACTAAAGTCAGTTCAATTTTGTCAGCAAATTCGATCCCTAAAGAATAAATTTCGCCTCCGCCAATGATAAAAACAGCTTCGTTTTTTGGGCAAATCGCAATTGCATCTTCGATACTATTTACGACAATACAGCCTTCGGGATTGAAGTTTTTTTGACGGCTGATTACCACGTGCGTTCTATTTGGCAATGGTTTTGGAAAACTTTCAAATGTTTTTCTGCCCATTATAATATGATGGCCCGAAGTTAATTCTTTGAAACGTTTGAAATCGTCTGGAAGGTGCCAAGCCAATTCGTTGTTTTTGCCTAAGGCCTTGTTTTCGGAAGTTGCCGCGATGAGTATAATCATTGAAATTAATTTAGTATCAAATTAAACGGCTACATTTCCTTTAATATGTGGATGTGATTCATATCCTTCCAACGTAAAATCTTCGAATTTGAAATCGAAAATATTTGATATTTCGGGATTTAAAATCATTTTCGGCAATGGTTTTGGGTCGCGAGAAAGTTGCAATTCCAATTGTTCAAAATGATTGTTATAAATATGTGCATCACCAAAAGTATGAATAAATTCGCCCAAACCTAGACCGCAAACTTGTGCAATCATCATGGTAAAAAGCGCGTAGGAAGCAATGTTAAAAGGAACGCCTAAAAAAATGTCGGCACTTCTTTGATACAATTGGCAGGATAATTTTCCGTCGGCCACATAGAACTGAAAAAAAGCATGACACGGAGGCAAAGCCACTTTTCCATTGGCTACGTTTTCTGAAAACGATTTTGTAGTATCTGGCAAAACGCTTGGATTCCAAGCGGAAATTAGCATTCTACGGCTGTTTGGATTGGTTTTTAAAGTATCAATTAATTCTGTAATTTGGTCAATTTCTTCGCCATTCCAGTTGCGCCATTGGTAACCATAAACGGGACCTAAATCCCCATTTTCATTGGCCCAATCATCCCAAATTCTGACGCCATTTTCTTTTAAATAAGCAATATTTGTATCGCCATTTAAGAACCAAAGCAATTCGTAAATTATCGATTTTAAATGTAATTTTTTTGTTGTAACCATTGGAAAACCTTCGTTTAAATCAAAACGCATTTGGTATCCAAAAACACTTTTTGTTCCAGTGCCTGTTCGATCCCCTTTTTGTGTGCCATTTTCTAAAACATGGGAAACTAAATCTAAATATTGCTTCATTTTGTAGTTATTCGTTCTAAGTTTTTATTGGGATTTTAATAAATTTCCTAATAAATATTAAGGTTCTCTTTTTGAAATTTCGTCTCTAATTTTGGCTGCTTTTTCATAATCTTCATCCAATACGGCAGCGTCTAAAAGCTCATTCAATTCCGAAAGACTATTTTGTTGATACAATGAACCCGAAGTATTGCTTTCTTCCAAACCAAAAGTATCTGGATTGGAAAGGATATCGTCCATTTCTTGTGAATCGGTTTCGCCTTCTTTTGGATTGGTTTTAAGGAAAATTCCCGCTTTGTCAAGAATGTTTTTATAAGTATAAATGGGTGCCTGAAATCGTAAGGCAAGCGCAATGGCATCAGACGTTCGGGCATCAATTATTTCTTCTATTTTGTCTCTTTCGCAAATGATACTCGAATAAAAAACGCCATCCACCAATTTATGAATTATGACTTGTTTGACAACGATATCAAACCGATCGGCGAAGTTTTTAAAAAGGTCATGCGTCAATGGGCGCGGTGGCTTTATTTCTTTTTCTAAAGCAATAGCAATAGCTTGTGCCTCAAACGCACCGATAACAATAGGAAGTTTTCTGTCGCCATCTACTTCATTTAATATCAGCGCATACGCTCCGTTTTGAGTTTGACTATAGGAAATTCCTTTAATTGTTAATTTTACTAAGCTCATAGTTGCAAAAGTACAAATATCAAAATAAGCGACAATACATTATCGATTAAAAATAAAAAAAACGCCTTCTTAAAGGTATTCAATAAGGCAGCGCTTTTAATTATAATTTCTATTTATGCGTTTTGTGCTTTAAAGACTTTTAGTTTTTCAATTAATTTTGGAACTATTTCAAAAGCATCGCCAACAACTCCATAATCGGCTACCTTGAAGAAAGGCGCTTCGGCATCGGTATTAATAACCACTTTTACTTTTGATGAATTAATACCCGCAATATGTTGAATGGCTCCTGAGATCCCAACTGCGATATATAAATTAGCCGCAACCGGTTTTCCAGTTTGCCCAACGTGTTCTCCGTGGGATCTCCAGCCTAAATCCGAAACGGGTTTTGAACAAGCCGTTGCTGCGCCCAAAACGGAGGCTAATTCTTCGATCATTCCCCAATTTTCAGGACCTTTTAATCCACGACCTGCCGAAACAACTACGTCAGCATCGGCAATGGTAACTTTTCCAGATGCTTTTTCTATTGCGGTTACTTTAATGCCAAAATCATTTTCTGAAAGAATCGGATTAAATGCTTCAACCGATGTGTTAGTTGCATTTTCAAAAACACCATAGGAATTTTTTGAAATACTTATAACATTACATTTCGTTTGCATTTCGGAAATGGCAAATGCTTTATTCGAAAAAGCCGTTCTTTTTACTTGAAAAGGTGAAATGCTAACAGGTAATCCTACTACATTAGAAGCAAAACCAGCCTCCAATGAAACAGCAACCAAAGGCGCTAAATACAAACTGTCGGTGGTTGATGAAACTAATATTAGATTCGCTTTCTCATTTATTGCAGCTTGTTTGATGCAATCGGAATAGGCTTTGGCATTGAAACTTTCCAGTTTTGAATTGGTAATTTGCAGCACTTTATCAACGCCGTATTTAGATAATTCGGAAACGTTTTCGGTGTTTATTGCAACAGCTGTAACTGTGGTTCCAAGTGATTCTGCAATTTTTTTTGCGTATGAAGCCAATTCGAAAGTCACTTTTTTGAATTTTCCTTCAGAAGATTCTGCGTATAGTACTATTGCCATTTTATATTATTTTAAATTTTTAAATTTTGAATGTTTTTGCTAAGCCAATTCAGCATTTATATTTTATTAAATCACTTTTGCTTCGTTGTGTAACAAAAGGATTAATTCGTCTAAATTATCGGCGGAAATTAATTTTACTGCCGATTTTGGTGCTGGTTTTTCAAATTTTATAGTTTTTGTAGAATTGGTTGCGGTTACAGGTTCAAGAATAGTTAATACTTTTGTTCGTGCCGTCATAATTCCTCGCATGTTAGGAATTCGAAGGTCTTTTTCTTCTACCAATCCTTTTTGCCCACCAATAATTAATGGAAATGATGTGCTTACAAGTTCTTTTCCACCATCAATTTCTCGTGCTGCTGAAACGGTTGTTCCTTCAACGGATATTGCTACACAAGAATTAATAAAGTTAATTCCCAAAATTCCTGAAATCATTCCTGGCACCATTCCGCCATTATAATCAAGTGATTCTTTTCCGGCAATTATCAAATCATAATCCCCGTTTTTGATTACTTCGGCTAGTTGTTTGGCTACAAAAAAACCATCGGTTGGCGCCGCATTTACTCGTATGGCTTCGTTAGCGCCAATTGCCAATGCTTTTCGCAATGTTGGCTCTGTTTCTGGCCCGCCAACTATAACTACGGTAACGTTTGCCGCTTGTTGTTCTTGAAACCAAATGGCTCGTGTGAGACCAAATTCGTCGTTTGGATTAATTACAAATTGAACGCCATTACTATCAAATTCGGATTCACCATTTGTGAAATTTATTTTTGAAGTAGTGTCTGGAACGTGACTGATGCAGACTAATATTTTCATGGGCTAAAAAATTATTTATTTACGCTACGAAATTACAAAATATATTTTCAAAATAAACTATGCATGCATACTATTTTTATTAAAATTTCTAGTATTATATCGATTTCGTAAGTCCTTTTGAAACTAATAATTGGTTTTGTTCCAAGATATTATTGAAAGTAAGAATTTGATTTATTTAAAAAAGGTTTTCGTTTCTGAAAATCAATCCTACAAAATCCAATTATTTTTAAAGTAATTTATGCTTTTAGTAATATAAAATATTTATTTTTGCCATTCAAAATTATTGATACCAATAGAAATATGAGAACGATTCAGTTTAGAGAGGCAATTTGTGAAGCGATGAGTGAAGAAATGCGTCGTGATGAAACTATCTATTTAATGGGTGAAGAAGTGGCCGAATACAATGGCGCTTACAAAGCTTCAAAAGGAATGCTAGACGAATTTGGTCCAAAAAGAGTTATTGATACTCCAATTGCCGAATTGGGTTTCGCTGGAATCGCAGTGGGTTCAGCCATGAATGGCTGTCGTCCAATTGTAGAATACATGACGTTCAATTTTTCATTAGTTGGAATTGATCAAATTATCAATAATGCAGCCAAAATGCGTCAAATGTCTGCCGGACAATTTCCAATGCCAATGGTTTTTAGAGGACCAACAGCTTCTGCCGGACAATTAGGCGCTACGCATTCACAAGCCTTTGAAAATTGGTTTGCCAATACGCCAGGTTTGAAAGTAGTAGTTCCATCAACTGTTTATGATGCCAAAGGTTTGTTGAAAGCCGCCATCCGAGATAATGATCCAGTGATTTTTATGGAATCAGAGCAAATGTATGGTGATAAAGGAGAAGTTCCAGAAGGCGATTATATTATTCCACTTGGTGTTGCCGATATTAAACGAGAAGGCTCTGATGTGACCATTGTTTCTTTTGGAAAAATCATAAAAGAAGCGCATATCGCCGCCGATGAATTAGAGAAAGAAGGTATTTCTTGTGAAATTATCGATTTAAGAACCGTTCGTCCAATGGATTATGAAACAATTTTAACTTCAGTTAAAAAAACCAATCGATTAGTAGTTTTGGAAGAAGCGTGGCCATTTGCAAGTGTTGCTTCCGAAATCACCTATATTGTTCAAGAACGCGCTTTCGATTTCTTGGATGCACCAATTCAAAGAATTACAACCGCTGATACTCCGGCGCCTTATTCGCCAGTTTTGTTGAAAGAATGGTTGCCAAACGCTAGTGATGTTGTTAAAGCAGTAAAAAAAGTCATGTACAAATAATACGTTAGTAATATTTTAAAGAAATTAAATTAATAACTATATTTGAAACTTCATCAGACTAATTTTGATGAAGTTTTTTTTATCTATGAAAATGAAACAAACTATCTGCCATTTATTTTTACTTTTTCTTTCGATTTTTAGTTTTGGTCAAACCAAAGTTAGCGGAATTGTTGTAGACTCTGAAAACCTTCCAGTTCCATTTGCAAATGTGCTTTTTAAAGGATCTAACGAAGGAGTTGTCACCAATGAAGACGGTCGTTTTTATTTGGAATCCAATTCGAATTACAAAACCTTAATTTTTTCTTTCGCTGGTTTTGAAAACAAAGAAGTTACGCTTTCAAAATCAATCGTCTATAATTTGATTGTCAAAATTAGTGATGGCGAAAAATTGAAAGAAGTAGTCATTTTTACAGGAAAAACCTCTAAAAAAAATAATCCAGCATTGGATATTCTTCGAAAAATTTGGGCCAGAAAACGTCAAAACGGGCTTAATAAATTCAAGCAATATCAAATGGAAAAATACGAAAAAGTAGAATTTGATTTGAATACCATTGATAGCGCGCTAATGAAAAGCAAAGTATTCAAAGGAATGGAATTTATTTTCAAACAAGTTGACACATCCCGAGTTACAGGTAAAACCTATTTGCCTATTTTTATTAACGAATCTATTTATGATGTTTATGGCGATAATGTGAACAAAAAAGTAAAAGAAGTTATAAAAGCCAATAAAAATTCTGGATTAGGCAATGGCGACGGGGTTAATTCATTTATAAAAGATTTATATTCAAATTACGAAATTTACAATAATTACATTACTTTTTTTGATAAAAGCTTCACAAGTCCGTTATCAAGAACCGGAATCGATGTGTACAATTATGTGCTTCGTGACAGCTCTTTTATTGATAAAAAATGGTGTTATAATATTGTTTTTTATCCGCGACGAAAAAACGAATTGACATTTAAAGGCGATTTTTGGGTAAATGACAGCACTTTTGCAATTAAAAATATTAATATGTCGGTTACAAAAAGTGCTAATATTAACTGGGTAAAAGACATTTATATTGAACAAGATTTTGACGTTGTTAGCGATTCAGTTTTTTTACTCAACCGCGATTATATGATGACCGATTTTGCATTAAATAAAAACGAAAAATCAAAAGGCATCTACGGAAAACGAACCACTTTGTTTAGAAATCATCAATTTGATCAAGAAAAACCCGCCGCCTTTTACAAAGAAAAAGTCAATTATATTGATAATGCTGTTTTTAAAAAATCGGATGTATTTTGGAGCGAAAACCGATTTGAAAAATTAAGCAAAGACGAATTAGGTGTTTATAAAATGTTAGACACCTTAAAAACAGTAAAAAAATTCAATCAAATGTATGATTTGGTTACAATTTTAGGCAGCGGATATATTCATCCTGGGAATTTTGAATATGGCCCAATATTTTCCATTTTTGGATACAACGAAGTAGAAGGATTGCGACTTCGTTTTGGCGGTAGAACCTATTTTGGTCCAAATGATTTATGGCGAGTTCAATTGTATACGGCCTATGGAATAAAAGATGATAAATTTAAATATGGACTTTCAGGAAAATGGATGGTGAACAAAGAAAATCGAATTATTATTTCTGGCGGAAATCGTCGCGATGTTGAACAAATCGGCGCAAGTTTAACCACAACAAATGATGTTCTCGGTCGAAGTTTCGCTTCTTCAAGTTTGTTTTCTTCCGGTTCCAATGGAAAATTGACCAATATCAATTTAAGTACTTTTTCTGCCGAAATCGAACCCGTTAAAAACGTTATTTTTCAGGCTGGTTTCTCCTACAGAACCCTAGAATCAGCTTCTTCTGTTTTTAGTTTGGATTATTACACCAGTTTGCCAACGCTTTCAAGTTTGCCAGCAGAAATTAAAAGCGATTTAAAACAAACCGAATTTAATGTGGGAATTGATTATACGCCGAATAAAAAAACCATCGGTTACGGAGTGGAAAGAAGAATAATTGACAATCCGTATTCCCGATTTTTTGTAAATTATAGTCAGGGTTTTAAAGGTTTTTTAAATAGTGATTTTGATTATAAAAAAGTACAATTGTATTATAAACAACCCATTATTATTGGTCTTTTAGGAAAAACCAACTTAATTGTAGAACTAGGAAAAATTTATGGAAATGTCCCTCTAGGATTGTTGAGTATTGTGCCAGGGAATCAGAGTTATTTTAATATTGAAAACACCTTCAATAACTTAAATTTTTACGAATTTGTAACCGATGAATACGCTACTTTTCAGTGGGAACATAATTTTAACGGAAAATTATTCGCCCGAATTCCTTTCATGAGAAAGTTAAATTGGCGAGAAATAATTGGTGTTAAAGGAGTTTATGGCACAATTTCTAATGAAAACAAAGCCATAAATGCTTCTGGTTTGGTATACAAAGCACCCACAGATCCATATTGGGAATATAACGCAGGAATTGGAAATATCTTTAAAGTCTTCCGATTGGATTTTAGTTGGAGAGGCAGTTATTTGAATGTTCCTGAAACCAATAATTTCACAATAAAAGGGTCATTCGGATTTTATTTTTAATTGAATTCTTCCAAATAAAACGGTTTGGAAATTGTAGTTTTTTTATTTTTATAAAGATATTTTATATAAAAAACCATAATAAGTATAAAATAGTACAAATTTTCCCAACAATATTCCACCTCATTTGTTGTAAGTTATTAATGTTTTGTTACTTTTGCATCCGATAAAATTAAGAACAAAAATTATTTTTTTATGGAATCATTCATGATTTATGTGCCAATTGTAATGGCAATCATTGGATTAGCTTTTATGGCAATCAAAAGAAGTTGGGTTTTAAAACAAGATGCCGGTGATGGTAAAATGAAAGAAATTTCAGATTATATCTATGAAGGCGCCCTAGCTTTCTTAAAAGCAGAATACAGATTATTAGCGATATTCGTTGTTTTAGCGAGTATTGTTTT
This sequence comes from uncultured Bacteroidota bacterium, assembly GCA_903839195.1. GTDB lineage: Bacteria > Bacteroidota > Bacteroidia > Flavobacteriales > Flavobacteriaceae > Flavobacterium. The sequence goes on from CAIMBK010000130.1 coordinate 12,510, forward strand.
AGCAGGAATTTCATACGTAGTTCCTACAACACACATATTAATAGTAGTAGCATTTGTTTTTGGCGCTTTCTTTTCAGCATTAGCTGGAAATATGGGGATGAAAATTGCTACCAAAACAAACGTTCGTACCACACAAGCGGCTCGAACTAGTTTGCCACAAGCATTGAAAGTGTCTTTCGGTGGCGGAACCGTAATGGGTCTTGGTGTTGCTGGTTTAGCAGTACTTGGATTAACAGGTTTCTTTATTTTCTTTTTCCACTATTTTATGGGAGGAAATTGGGCAAATGGCGGAACGGATAAAATGACAATAGTTTTGGAAACTTTAGCTGGTTTCTCTCTTGGGGCGGAATCAATTGCATTGTTTGCTCGTGTTGGTGGTGGTATTTATACCAAAGCTGCCGATGTTGGAGCTGATTTAGTTGGTAAAGTTGAAGCTGGAATTCCAGAAGATGATCCACGTAATCCTGCTACTATTGCAGATAACGTTGGAGATAACGTTGGGGACGTTGCCGGTATGGGTGCCGATTTATTTGGTTCTTATGTTGCAACTGTTTTGGCTGCAATGGTTCTTGGAAACTATGTAATTAAGGATATGGGTGGAAACATTCAAGATGCTTTCGGTGGAATTGGACCAATTTTATTGCCAATGGCAATTGCAGGTTTCGGAATTTTATTCTCAATCATTGGAACAATGGTTGTAAAAATATCTGATGACAACGCCAAAGAAGCACAAGTACAAAAAGCATTAAATATTGGAAACTGGATTTCTATTGCATTAACTGCTGTTGCTTGTTATATGTTAGTGAAATTTATGTTGCCTGAAACTATGAAAATGAGTTTCTTCGGCGAAGGATTGAAAGATATTTCTTCAATGCGAGTTTTCTATGCTACTATCGTAGGATTAGTAGTTGGAGCAACTATTTCATCTGTAACTGAATATTATACAGGATTAGGTACAAAACCAGTTATGGCAATTGTACAAAAATCATCAACTGGAGCAGGAACAAACGTAATTGCAGGTCTGGCAACTGGAATGATTTCTACTTTCCCAACGGTACTTTTATTTGCAGCAGCAATCTGGTCTTCTTATGCATTAGCTGGATTTTATGGTGTGGCTTTAGCTGCTTCTGCGATGATGGCTACAACTGCAATGCAATTAGCAATTGACGCTTTCGGACCAATTTCGGATAATGCTGGAGGAATTGCTGAAATGAGTGAATTACCAAAAGAAGTTCGAACAAGAACCGATATTTTAGATTCTGTTGGTAACACAACCGCTGCAACTGGAAAAGGTTTCGCAATCGCTTCGGCGGCATTAACTTCGTTAGCTTTGTTTGCTGCGTATGTAACTTTTACAGGAATTGATGGTATTAATATTTTCAAAGCACCTGTATTAGCAATGCTATTCGTTGGAGGAATGATTCCTGTAGTTTTCTCCGCATTAGCCATGAATTCTGTTGGAAAAGCGGCTATGGATATGGTGTATGAAGTTCGTCGTCAGTTTAGAGAAATTCCTGGAATTATGGAAGGTACTGGGAAACCAGAATATGCCAAATGTGTTGATATTTCTACAAAAGCGGCATTACGAGAAATGATGTTACCTGGAATTATGACTATTGGTTTTCCAATTGCAATCGTGCTTTTAGGAAAATTAGTTTACGGAGATAACAACCAATTAATTGCCGAAATGTTAGGTGGATATATGGCAGGAGTTACCGTTTCTGGTGTACTTTGGGCTGTGTTCCAAAATAACGCTGGTGGCGCATGGGATAATGCAAAAAAATCTTTTGAAGCAGGTGTTCTAATTAATGGCGAAATGACTTATAAAGGTTCTGATGCTCACAAAGCAGCTGTAACTGGAGATACTGTTGGAGATCCATTCAAAGATACTTCTGGACCTTCAATGAACATTTTAATCAAATTAACGTGTTTGATAGGTTTGGTTATCGCTCCAATTTTAGGAAATGGAAATCATGAAGAAGCACCAAAAGTGATGATTTTGAAAATGGAATGCGCCGAAGGAATTATGATGGGCAAATGCGATATGAGCAAATGCGCCGAAATGACCAAAGACGAATGTGCATCAATGTGTGATAGCTTAAAGTGTTCGCCAGAGGAAAAAGAAATGTGTTTGTCACATTATGATGCTGACGGAAAATTTGTTGCGCCAAAAGGCGAAATGGAATGTTGTTCTAAAAAAGGCGATTCAAAAGTAGTAAAAGTGGAAGTAACAAATACTAACGGAAATGCAAAAGCAACCGTAATAACTTCTGACAAAGGAAATACTAATATTCAAGTTTTTGAAGGATCATTAGAAGAAGTAAAAGCAAAAGTGGAAGCTTTGAAATAATTTTTAATCAAACAATAAAAAATGCCTCACAAGTTTTTGTGAGGCATTTTTTTTGACTTAAATTATAGGCCAGAAATTTCAATCTGTTTTCTCGGTTTCCGCTTGAAGGTTGAGTACTAAAACAATCCGTTTAATTCCGCATCAATTTTATTAATAATAATGCCTAAATCTTCTGGATTATCAACAAAGTTGAGATTATCAACATCAATAATTAAAATTTTTCCTTTGTCATAAGTTTGAACCCAGGCTTCATAACGTTCGTTCAATCGATTCAAATAATCAATAGAAATGGTATTTTCATAATCGCGACCTCGCTTATGAATTTGAGTGACCAAATTCGGAATCGAACTTCTTAAGTAAATCAACAAATCGGGCGCGCCCACTAATCCTTCCATTAATTCAAAAAGCGAACTATAATTCTGAAAATCACGATTGGTCATTAGCCCCATAGCATGAAGATTGGGCGCAAAAATATGAGCATCTTCATAAATTGTTCTGTCTTGAATGGTTTTTTTTCCGCTTTCGCGAATATGCAACACTTGTCTAAAACGACTGTTTAAGAAATAAATTTGCAAATTGAACGACCAACGTTCCATTTGGTGATAAAAATCGTCTAAATAGGGATTGTCAACAACGTCTTCAAAATGAGGCTCCCACTTAAAATGTTTGGCTAACAAACGCGTCAAAGTTGTTTTTCCTGCCCCGATATTTCCTGCTACTGCTATGTGCATTATGGTATTGTGATTTTATAATTCATTAATTGTCGATTGGTAAAAATAGATAAAATTTGGTCTTTATAAAAAAAACTATCAAAGCTTTTTTTAACATTCTCAATTTCATAGCGCAAGTTTTTCTTAAAGTCTAGCAAATACAAGTGTTCCCCTTTTGAAAAAAGAATTGTATCGGCGTCAATAATTTGAATTTTATCAAAATTAGGGACTTTTTTCAAACTTGAAATTTCGCCAAAAACAGAACACGAATACCAATTTTGATTGGAATCAATCCAATGAAAATAATTTAAATTGGTTTCAAAATGTTGTAGGATTCCATTAATTGGTCGCGAAACAACTGCGTATGTTTTTTTAGTACTATTGTATAAACCAATTTGTTGTGTATTTTGATCATAAAGCCAAAATCGATTTTGCGAAGCCAATCCCGTTGCAGTAATAGTTTGATCAGTAAACGAAATTTTTTGAATCTCATTAAGTTGATTGTCTAGGGAAATTAGGGTATTAAATGGTTCGTAATAAACAATAATTTGCAATGGATTTATAAAGTCAACAGCTGTAATTTCGCCAAAAGAAAGGTTTTTATATTCCAAAATCACCGCATCCTTTTTCTTATATAGAACGTTGTTTTTCAAATAATAACAATCCCCAAAACTGTCCAACCCAAGAAATCGATCGGCCAAAAGTTGCGTTCCCGATGAAATTGGCGTAGCAAGAATTCTTTGATTTTGCGAAAAGGTTGTCGAAAAAACTAAAATTAATAATGTCAAAAATGTGTTCTTCATAGTCTAAGTAAAAGTAAACCAATTCCAATTAATAATGTATAATAGATTAATTTAACATATAATTAGTAACAAAAATACTTCCTTATCGTCATATTTGTTCTCAAATAATTAAAATTTATTGATATGAAAAGAATAGTTGCATTATTAGTACTTGTATTTATTTCGTTTAACGGAATAATTGCTCAGGAATTTCAAGGATTGGCTGTATATGAATCCAAAACCAGTACCGCCGATTTTAAATCGAGAATGGAAGGAAACAAAGAAATGACGCCCGATATGCAAAAAATGATTGAAGAACGAATGAAGAAGATGTTTGAAAAAACGTTTATTTTAAACTTCAATAAATCGGCTTCAATTTATAAAGAAGAAGAAAAACTAGACGCACCAAGTCAAGGCGGCGGCGGTGGCGGAATGCGAATGATGTCCTCAATTATGGGCGGCGGCGGAACGCAATACAAAAACGTAAAAGAAAAAACCTACACCGTTGATAAAGAATTTATGGGAAAAGAATTTTTAATAAAAGATTCACTTCCTAATTATGCTTGGAAAATGGAATCGGAAACAAAACAAATTGGCGGTTACAATTGCTTCAAAGCCACGGTAGTTCTTCCAGCAAGCAAAACCGATTTTAGAAATTTTCGTCCAAAAAAAGAAAAAAAGGAAGCCGTTAGTAATGATACTACAAAAACTAAGGATGCAACCAAGAAAACCAGTTTCATGGATGATATTGAATTGCCAAAAGATGTAACAATCACCGCGTGGTATTCACCAGAAATTCCAATTAATCAAGGACCTGAGAATTATTGGGGATTGCCAGGATTAATCTTGGAAGTTAGTGATGGAAAAACAATTATCTTGTGTTCTAAAATTGTTCTTAACGCTAAAGAAAAAGTAGAAATAAAAGCGTCAACGAACGGTGAAAAAATTTCCCAAAAGAAATACGACGAAACCATTATCAAAAAAATGGAGGAATTTAGTCAAATGAATCAAGGTCGTGGCGGAAATGGTAATATGCAAATTCGAGTGGGGCATTAATATTTAAACGCTATTTAAATCAATTATTTATAATTTACTTAATGAAAAAATTCCTACTTGCTTTCTTATTTGTTACTTCAATGTCATTTTCCCAATCCGTAAAATTCGAAGGTATTATTTCGGATGGCGCCAATAACCCATTAGAAATGGCAAATGTTATGGCAATCAATCAATCCAACAAAGCGATGGACGCTTATGCAATTACAAATGATAAAGGAAAATACCTTCTAAATTTGAAGCCAAACACGTCCTATAGCGTGAAAGTAAGTTATCTCGGAATGAAAAATAAAGAATTGACGATTACTACTCAAAACGAAAACATCAACCAAAAAATAACTCTAGAATCCGTTGGAATTGAATTAGAAGGCGTCGAAATTGTTCGCGAAATGCCCGTTTCAATCAAAGGCGATACGATTGTTTATAATGCCGATAGTTTCAAAACGGGAACCGAACGCAAATTAGAAGATTTACTAAAAAAACTTCCTGGCGTTGAAGTAAATTCCGACGGCGAAGTAGAAGTAGAAGGTAAAAAAGTAACAAAATTAATGGTTGAAGGCAAAGATTTTTTTGATGGCGACACAAAATTAGGTCTTAAAAATATCCCCGCTGACGCCATTGATAAAGTGCAAGTTTTACGAAATTACAATGAAAATTCAATCCTAAAAGGGGTTGAAAACAATCAAGATAATATCGCGATGAACATCAAATTGAAATCAGGAAAAAAGAATTTCTGGTTTGGCGATATGACCGCAGGAACTGGATTTGACACCAAAGACAATCGCTATTTAATCAATCCGAAACTCTTTTATTACAGCCCAAAATACAGCGTCAATTTGATTACTAATTTTAATAATATTGGCGAATTGCCTTTAACTATTCAGGATTATTTCAAATTTACAGGCGGATTTAGAAAAATGATGCAAAAAGGCGGTAGTAGTTTCAATGTTTCGTCCAACGATTTAGGAATTTCTATGTTGCGAAACAATCGTGCCAAAGACATCGAAACCAATTTTGGAGCGACCAATTTTGCTTATAACGTTACAAAAACATTGAGTTTAAGCGGCTTTGCAATTTTATCAAATTCAAATACGGAATTGCAAACCAATTCCCAATCAACAATTATTGATTCGGGCGTTCAACAAAAAAATGACGAAGTAGCCACTCAAAAAAATAACTTGGGATTATTCAAATTTAGTTCCTCCTACAAGCCCAGCGCAAAACTCCAATTTGATTACGATATATTATCCAAAATGTCCAAACAAGACGAAACCACCAATTTGCTTAGACAAACCATAAACGGAACTACTTCTTTATCGGAAAACATTTATAACTTCAAAAAACAAGATCCAACTTCGATCAATCAAAATGCGAGTTTGTATTTTACCCCGAATGACAAAAACGTTTTTGCAATAGAAATCCAACATTTGTATCAAGATGAAAATCCGTTTTATAACGCCAATTTACAAACCCAGCCTTTTAACTTATCAGGCTATGTTTCTGGTCAAACCCGAAATGATTTAAACCAAAATCGATTTGTTAAAACCAATAAATTAGACGCCAAATTGGATTATTATTATATGATAACGCCAAAAACAAACATCAATTTTACATTGGGAAATACCAATTCGTTTCAAAATTTTAACTCCAATATTTTTCAAATTTTGGACAGCGAAAATATCAATAATTTAACAAACGCAGAAAACAACAACCAAGTTCGTTATTCATTTAACGATGTTTTCATGGGCTTGCATTACAAAATACTAACTGGAAAATTCACCCTGACGCCAGGATTTAGCGTGCATTCCTATCGAATGAATAACGAACAATTAAACACCGATTTTTCTCAAAAATTCACCAGAATTTTACCCGACTTTTTTGTGTTATACCAAATCAAAAAAGCCGAAACCTTAAACTATAATTTTTCATTATCCAACGATTTTACCGACATTAATCAATTGGCAGAAGGAAAAGTTTTGTCCAGTTATAGCAACCTTTTTCAGGGAAACAGAATGTTGGAAAATGCTACTTCGCAAGTACATTCTATTCGGTATTTCAAATACAATATGTTCAATTTTGAAAATATTTTTGCCAACGCAACCTTTTCCAAACGAATGGACGCTGTGAAAACTAGATCGAATTTTGATGGTGTAAACCAATCGTCATCGCCCTTTAATTCTAATTTTGCCGACGAAAACATTTTTGGAACAGGAAGTTACGGTCGTTCTTTTTTACGCTATTATAAAGCCTCCGCCAGCGTCAATTTAAATTGGTCCAAATTCAATAATTTCCAAAATAATTTACCGTCAACCACCGAGAGTTTTACGCAAAGTTATACGCTAAAAACATCCACCAATTTCAAAGAATTACCCAACATAGAATTCGGTTTTACGGCATTAATCAACCAATATGCAGGCGCCACATTTTATACCGATAAACCATCCGCTCGCTTGGATTATTATTTCTTGGATAGTTTTTCTTTTGTTTCTGAATACGAATTTTATCATTATTACAACCATTCAAAATCAGTAAATAATCAATACGATTTCTTAACGGCAAGTTTGATTTATCAGAAAAAAGATAGCAAATTCGAATTCAAATTAGCCGCCACCAATTTGCTTAACACCAAATCGTTAAACGACGACAGCTTTTCGCAATTTCTCATAAAAACATCGCAATATCAAGTCCAACCGCGCTATGTTATTTTAAGTTTGAAATACAATTTGTAGCTATATCCCGCTTTCCGCTATATGTTTTGTGGCGAACCCCGCCACAAAACGATGCCGCTGCAATCGGGGCTAAAAAACAAAACCCTGACATCAAGAATGTCAGGGTTTTCTATATAAAATAAATGCTTAAAACTACAAACCAAACGCCGCTTTTACTGAAGCAACCATATCTAGTTTTTCCCAAGTAAATAAATCTACCGTTACGGTTTTTTCAATTCCGCCTGGGGCGGTAAATGTTTTAGTTACGGTTTCAGGTTTTCTTCCCATATGACCATAAGCAGCCGTTTCACTATAAATAGGATTTCTCAATTGCAATCTTTTTTCAATAAAATAAGGACGCATATCAAACAATTCCTCTACTTTTTTCGCGATTTCGCCATCGGTTAAATCCACTTTCGAAGTGCCATATGTGTCAATAAAAATTCCCATTGGTTTGGCTACCCCAATCGCATAGGAAACTTGAACCAAAATTTCATCAGCCACTCCCGCAGCTACTAGATTTTTAGCAATATGACGCGTAGCATACGCAGCGCTTCTATCCACCTTGCTTGGGTCTTTTCCAGAAAAAGCACCACCCCCGTGAGCTCCTTTTCCGCCGTAAGTATCCACAATAATTTTTCTTCCTGTCAATCCGGTGTCGCCATGAGGACCACCAATAACAAATTTCCCAGTTGGATTAATATGATATTTGATGGCGTCATTAAACAAATGCGCATATTTTGGATTCTTTTGAATAATTCTCGGAATCAAAATACCAACCAAATCCGTTTTGATTTTGGCCAACATTTTTTGCTCCTTATCAAAATCATCATGCTGCGTCGATATAACAATCGCTTCAATTCGAACCGGTTTATTATCATCACTATATTCTAAAGTCACTTGTGATTTAGCATCCGGACGCAAATATTTAATTTCTTTATTTTCGCGACGCAATTCGGCTAATTCTTGTAATAATTTATGAGATAAATTCAACGCCAACGGCATATAATCCTCGGTTTCATTCGTGGCATATCCAAACATCATTCCTTGGTCGCCCGCACCCTGATCTTCTGGATTGGCTCTTTCAACACCTTGATTAATATCAGATGATTGTTCGTGAATAGCCGATAAAATTCCGCACGAATTGGCTTCAAACATATACTCGCTTTTCGTGTATCCAATTTTCCGAATCACCTCACGCGCAATTTGTTGAACGTCCAAATATATTTTTGATTTTACTTCCCCAGCCAAAATTACTTGACCCGTCGTAACCAATGTCTCGCAAGCCACTTTCGATTCTGGATCAAATGCCAAAAAATTGTCAATTAATGCATCCGAAATTTGATCGGCAATTTTATCTGGATGCCCTTCGCTCACAGATTCTGACGTAAATAAATAAGCCATAAATAATATAGTTTTAAATAATTAATCGATAAAAAAGAGGATTGCAAGGATGACAAAGGAGATAATTTCTGCTTTAGCATTTTTTATAATACTGAATAAATTCAGTATCAGAGGTTGCAATCAGTTCAAATTTTTCCTCTAAATTTCTACGCAAAGGTATGAAACCAAATTGATTTGCAAATTAATCAGCCCCTTTTTTATTTAAAAAAATAACTTACAGTTGCAAAATACAAATCTATTGCATTACTTTGCACCGTTCTTACATTTATTGATCGTTATCACGAAAGCCCGAGGGATTAGACCCGATGAAAGCTTAGCAACCCTTTATTCCTAAAGAAGGTGCTACATTCTATTCCGATTTATCGGAAACAGATAACCACGAGAATTCTCTCACTTTCCACGATATACCGATTAATTTTTTTCTGAAGCAAATGGCTTGGGCTTTATTAACCAATCCTTTTCCTGCTGTACGTTGCAATATTTTGTTCAAAAAAACAAAATGATTTCCACTGCCATCAGGGCTAATGACAATTTGTATTGAACGTTTATCAATTTTACAAAAAACAAAAATGCCAAACATTCAAGAAGCCATAAAAAACCGAATTCTCGTTCTCGACGGAGCCATGGGAACCATGTTGCAACGCCATAATTTCTCCGAAGAAGATTTTCGAGGCGAGCGTTTCAAAGAGTTTCCATATTCCCTAAAAGGAAACAACGATTTATTATCAATCACGCAGCCAGAAGCCATTCGCGAAGTTCATAAATTATATTTTGAAGCTGGCGCCGATATTGTCGAAACCAATACGTTTTCAGGAACGACCATCGGAATGGCCGATTACCATCTCGAAGATTTAGTGTACGAACTCAATTTTGAATCCGCCAAAATCGCTCGCGAAGTCGCTGATGAATTCACCGCCAAAAACCCTGAAAAACCTCGATTCGTTGCTGGTTCCATCGGACCAACAAACCGAACGGCAAGCATGTCGCCCGATGTCAACGACCCGGGTTTCAGAGCCGTAACTTTCGACGATTTACGAATTGCCTACAAACAACAAGCGGAAGCGCTACTTGACGGTGGCGTGGATTTACTTTTGGTAGAAACCATTTTCGACACACTCAACGCAAAAGCAGCACTTTTTGCCATCGAAGAAGTCAAAGACGAACGCAAAATAGACATTCCAATTATGGTTTCAGGAACCATCACCGACGCTTCAGGAAGAACCCTTTCTGGACAAACCGTCGAAGCTTTTTTAATCTCAATTTCACATATTCCTTTGTTGAGCGTAGGTTTTAATTGTGCCTTAGGCGCCGATCAATTAAAGCCCTACTTAAAAACATTGGCACAAAATACAAGCTTAAATATTTCGGCGCATCCCAACGCAGGATTGCCCAACGCATTCGGTCAATATGACCAAACGCCCGAAGAAATGCAGCATTTAATCAAAGAATATTTAAATGATAATTTAATTAACATCATCGGCGGATGCTGCGGAACAACACCCGAACATATTAAACTAATTGCAGAAGTGGCGAAGGATTATAAACCAAGAAAAGTTTAACAACTTCAAACCACCCTGCATGTTTTTCAAAAACTTGTAGGACTAGGATAAATAAGTACAAACCTACAAGGTTTCATAAACCTTGCAGGATTATAAATAAAACATGTCAGAAAAAAACAACTTTTTAAAGTTATCAGGTCTTGAACCACTTATAGTAACTCCAGAAACCAACTTTGTAAACGTTGGCGAACGGACAAATGTAACGGGTTCCAGAAAATTTTTGCGTCTTATAAAAGAAGGCAACTACGAAGAAGCACTTTCTGTCGCTCGAGATCAAGTGGAAGGTGGTGCACAAATTATCGACATTAATATGGACGAAGGCATGCTCGATGGCGTTCAAGCAATGACTACTTTTCTAAATCTAATTGCTTCCGAACCCGATATTTCTCGTGTTCCAATTATGATTGATAGTTCCAAATGGGAAATTATCGAAGCGGGTCTTAAAGTGGTTCAAGGAAAAAGTGTAGTGAATTCCATTTCTTTGAAAGAAGGAGAATCAAATTTCATTCGACAAGCAAAATTAATAAAACGCTACGGAGCCGCAGTAATTGTAATGGCTTTTGACGAAAACGGACAAGCGGACAATTATGAAAGACGCATCGAAATTTGCAAACGTTCCTATGATATTCTAGTTAATGAAGTTGGTTTTCCGGCACAAGACATCATTTTTGACCCAAACATTTTCCCTGTTGCCACAGGAATGGACGAACATAAATTAAACGCACTAGATTTCTTTCGAGCCACAAAATGGATTAAAGAAAATTTACCCTATGCTCATGTTTCTGGTGGTGTTAGTAATGTTTCGTTCTCCTTTAGAGGCAATGACAAAGTCCGCGAGGCGATGCATTCGGCTTTTTTATTTCATGCCATAAAAAACGGAATGACCATGGGAATTGTAAATCCCGAGATGCTTTCTATTTATGATGAAATCCCAAAAGATTTACTCGAACATGTTGAAGATGTTTTACTCAACAGAAGAGACGATGCCACTGAACGATTATTAGATTTTGCCGAAGATTTCAAAGGAATTGCTTCCCACCCTTCGGGGGGGATAAAGGGGGGGCTTGAATGGCGCTCAGGAACTATTCAAGAACGATTAACACATTCATTAGTAAGAGGAATTGATGAATTTATAGAAATAGATATTGAAGAAGCAAGACTTGCAGCTTCAAAACCTATCGAAGTAATCGAAATCAATTTAATGGCGGGAATGAATGTGGTTGGTGATTTGTTCGGTTCGGGAAAAATGTTTTTGCCACAAGTAGTAAAATCGGCGCGTGTTATGAAAAAAGCGGTGGCCTATTTATTACCCTATATTGAAGCAAGCAAACAAGTTGGCGATAAACAAGGGGCAGGAAAAATCCTGATGGCAACCGTTAAAGGCGATGTGCATGACATTGGAAAAAATATTGTTTCGGTGGTTTTGGCTTGTAATAATTATGAAATCATCGATTTAGGCGTAATGGTGGCTCCCGAAAAAATCATTGCAGCCGCAATCGAAAACCATGTTGATATTATCGGATTAAGTGGTTTGATCACGCCGTCATTAGACGAAATGGTCAATCTTGCTAAAGAATTAGAAAAAATAAATTGTAAAATTCCAATAATGATTGGTGGCGCCACAACTTCTCGCGCACATACAGCCGTGAAAATTGCCCCACAATATTCGGCAACAATTATACATGTAAATGATGCCTCAAGAGCTGTAACCGTGGCTGGAAGTTTATTAAATTCAGATTCTAAAACCAATTATTCGCAAGACATTAGAAACGAATACGACCTACTTCGAGAAGGGTATTTAAATCGAACGCGCGATAAAAATTTCTTATCCATTGAACAAGCAAGGGTCAACAAATTAGAACTAGATTGGGAGAATTTCACACCCATAAAGCCAAATTTCATTGGAACAAAAACTATCGAAGTCGATTTGAATGTTTTAGTTCCGTATATCGATTGGACGCCGTTTTTTAGAACTTGGGAATTGTTTGGAAAATATCCAGCTATTTTATCGGATGAGGTTGTTGGCGAACAAGCAACTGCTGTTTTTGAGGATGCTCAAGAAATGTTGAAAGTAATTTTGTCAGAAAAAAGAATTACCGCCAAAGGAATTTATGGTATTTTTCCAGCCAATCAAATCAATGATGATGATATTGAAATTCAATCGTCAACCATCAATCAACCAATAACTTTTCTAACTTTAAGACAGCAATCCCAAAAAACGGCGGGCGCACCAAATATGGCATTGGCCGATTTTATTTTACCAAAAGATTCTGGAAAAACTGACTACATGGGTGCTTTTTGTGTAACAACTGGTTTTGGTGTTGATGAATGGGCATTGGAATTTGAAAAACAACTGGACGATTATAATTCCATTATGATTAAATCCCTCGCCGATCGATTGGCGGAAGCTTTTGCTGAATTTTTACACGAAAAAGTGCGAACCGAAATTTGGGGTTATGCAGCCGATGAGGTTTTAAGTCCAGAGGCATTAATTGAAGAAAAATACAAAGGAATTCGTCCCGCACCAGGATATCCAGCTTGTCCCGATCATTTAGAGAAACCAACCATTTGGAAATTATTGAATGTAGAACAAGAAATTGGTGTAAAATTAACCGAAAATATGGCCATGTGGCCCGCTTCGTCGGTTTCTGGATATTATTTTGGAAACCCCGAAAGCAAGTATTTTGGACTCGGAAAAATTAAAGAAGATCAAGTAATTGATTATGCAAAACGTAGAAACATTTCAACAGAAGAAGCCAAAAAATGGTTGAATCCTAATATAGCAGATTAAAAATGAAAGTAACCAAACACATCGAAAACGCAAAAGGAAATCCACTTTTTACTTTTGAAATTTTACCGCCATTAAAAGGGCAAAACATTCAATCTATTTTTGATAGTATCGATCCGTTAATGGAATTTAACCCGCCTTTTATTGATGTAACGTATCATCGGGAAGAATACGAATACAAACAATTGGCTAGCGGTTTATTGGAAAAGAAAATTGTAAAAAAACGTCCAGGAACGGTTGGAATTTGTGCCGCCATTCAAAATAAATATCCTGTTGATGCGGTGCCTCATATATTATGTGGCGGTTTTACAAAGGAAGATACGGAGAATTTATTGATCGATTTGGATTTTTTAGGAATTGATAATGTGGTCGCACTTCGAGGCGATGCATTAAAAACAGAAACCTATTTTAAGCCTGAAAAAGAAGGCAATCAATTTGCGTCCGAATTGGTTTCGCAAATCAATAATCTTAACAATGGAATTTATTTGGATGTCGATTTGCAGAATTCGGCCAGCACCAATTTTTGTATTGGCGTTTCGGGTTATCCAGAAAAACACATGGAAGCACCGAGCATTGATAGCGACATTCATTTTTTGAAACAAAAAATAAAAAACGGCGCCGAATACATTATTACTCAAATGTTTTTTGACAATAAAAAATTCTTCGATTTTGTTGACAAATGCCGAAAAGAAGGAATCACCGTGCCAATTATTCCGGGTTTAAAACCCATTGCAACCAAGAAACAACTCAATTTAATTCCGCATCGTTTTAGTGTTGATTTGCCCGACGATTTGATTATGGCCATCGTAAAAGCCAAAGACAATGAAGCTATAATTCAGGTTGGGATTGAATGGTGCCTCGAACAAAGCAAAGAACTCATTCAGGCCGGAGTTCCGGTTTTGCATTATTATTCAATGGGAAAATCGGACAACATTAAGCAAATTGCAAAAGCAGTATTTTAAAAAAACGATATATTTGCTTTTTAAACCTAAAATGAAAGTTACTTTATCAATTGTTTTGCTTTTCTTTTTCGGATTTCTTTCGGCTCAAAATTCTGAAGACACCAATTCTTTTGAAGTGAATTTTTTGGCTGGAAATGCTATGAAACACGCCCCGGATATGTCCCACTTAATAACGGGTCACCCGGACGGCATTTTTGCTACTTTTTCCAAAAAAACATATGGAAAAAAACCGTGGCACAAACTCTATAATTATCCTGATTATGGGTTTTATTTTTTATACCAAGATTTCAAAAATGAATTTTTAGGCCTTAATTATGCCGCAGGCGCTCATTATAATTTTTATTTTTTGAACAGAAAACTCAACTTTCGATTTGCTTCCGGAATTGCAATGACAACAAATCCCTATGATAAAATAACCAATAGTAAAAATGGCGCTTTTGGAACAAGATTTATGGGAAACATGAATATGTTTCTAAATTATAGAAAAGAAAATATCGTTGACAAACTCGGTTTTCAAGTCGGGATTGCATTTACCCATTATTCAAACGGAAGAATCAAATCGCCAAATAGCGGCATAAATACGTATGGTGTAAATTTTGGATTGAATTATAATTTTGCACCCAAAAACATAAAAATTACAGACACAACTTCCCTTTCTTTGCAATACAAAGAACCCGTAAAATACAATTTTGTTCTCCGAAGCGGGGTGAATGAAAGCTTTATAATAGGAAGTGGACAATATTCCTTTTATCATTTTTCTGTTTATGCCGATAAACGCTTAAACCGAAAAAGCGCGGTTCAATTTGGAACAGAAATTTTCATAACTAATTATTTTAAAGAATTCATAAAATACCAATCCGTTGCTTATCCAAATCTAAATTTAGACCCCAATACCGATTACAAAAGAGTAGGTGTTTTTGTAGGCCACGAATTGTTTATTAACCGAGTTTCTTTGGAAGGTCAAATCGGTTATTATGTTTATCAACCTTATAAATTCGATATTCCTTTTTATGATAGAATAGGTATGAAATATTATTTTAATGATAAAGTATTTACTGGAATTTCGCTCAAAACGCATGCTTTTTTAGCCGAAGCAATGGAATTAGTAATTGGAATTAGATTGTAAATTATGAAAAAAATTAGTGTAGCAATTGTCTTATTAGGAATCGTTTTTGGTTGTGCAAGTCCCGGCGATTGTATTGAAACTTCAGGCCCAATGGTTAGAAAAGAATTTAGCCTTTCTAATTTCAATAAAATAATTGTTTATAGCGGAGTGGCATTGGTCGTAACCGAAGGTCCTGAATACAAAGTAGAAGTTGAATCTCCTAAAAATTTATTTGACCAAATCGAACTTTCTGTAAAAGATAGCTTATTGGCGTTAAAGGATAATTCTTCGTGTAATTGGGTTCGAAGCTATGGAAAAATCACGGTTTATGTTACGGCACCAAATATTGAGGAACTTCATTCCAAAACCGAAAAAACAATTTCATCCAATGGCATTCTTACATTTCCAATTCTGCGCCTAATTTCATTGGATTTAAGCGATGGCGCTGGAACGGGCGATTTTAATATCCAAGTTGATAACAACCAGTTGGTTATTGAAAACAATAATGTATCTCGTTACTATATTTCTGGAAAAACAAATGAATTAAGAGTCAATTTTTATAACGGAAATGGCCGATTTATGGCTGAAAATTTGATTGCAAAATCCGTATATATTTTTCATAGAGGTTCCAATGATATGATTGTTTATCCAGCCGAAAGTATTACTGGAAAAATGGTCAGCACGGGTAATTTAATTTTAAAAAATACACCGCCAATTGTCGATATTCAAGTCTTGTATCACGGACATGTGATTTACAATTAACACCTATTTTTTAGTAGTAAGTTCTCTAAAAACCGTTTCTAAATCCTTGTTTTTTTGATTCAGTTGCAACGTTTTTAATCCGTTTGCTTGAGCAAAATCAAAAACTGCCGTTCGTCGGTCTTCATCCGATGAAAAAGTCAATTCCCAAAATAAATTATGGGTGTTTTTATAGGATATAATATTCGGAATATTTGCAATTAATGCTTCTGAAACCGACAAATCAAATTCGACCTCAATAACTTGTTCCTTTTCAGGAGCCATCAAATTTTCAAGTTTTTTATCTGTAACTATTTTTCCTTTATCAATAATAATTACTCGATTGCAAATGGCTTCTACTTCTTGCATAATATGCGTAGAAAGAAAAACAGTTTTGTCTTTTCCGACGTTTTTTATAACATTTCGAATTTCAACTATTTGATTTGGATCCAAACCCGTTGTTGGCTCGTCTAAAATCAATACATCTGGATTGTGTAATAGGGCATTGGCCAATCCAACTCGTTGACGAAATCCTTTAGAAAGTTGACCGATTTTTTTATGACTTTCCGACGTCAATCCCGTTAATTCAATCACTTCCTCAATTCTGGATTTGGCGACTTTATAAATATTGGCGTTAAATTCCAAATATTCACGAACATACAAATCCAAATATAGTGGATTGTGTTCTGGCAAATAACCAACAGACATTTGAACCGATTTTTCTTCATTAGTTACATCAAACCCATTTACTTTTGCAACTCCGTTATCGGCAGAAATATAAGTAGTTAGGATTTTCATAAGGGTTGATTTCCCGGCGCCATTCGGGCCTAAAAAACCAACAATTTCGCCTTTTTTAATAGAAAAAGAAACTTGATCTAATGCTTTTTGGGCACCATAACTCTTGGAAATTTGATTTACTTCTATGGACATTGATTCAGATTTTAAACAAAAATAGCAAGAAATTAGTTAGAACTTCTCAAAACACTTTTTATATTTTTAAAACGGGACAAGCCAAAATATATTTCAAAAGGCCACTTTTTAATTTTTTTTAAAGAAATTAACACTTTTGTTTGAATTTATTCGATTAATGTACTATTTTAGCCAAACAATAATCAACAAAATGACGAATATTCGTTTTTATTTTAGCAATTCATATTATTATTTCTTTACAAGAAATCGGGATTGTCATGTGGTTATTTGAAAACAAATAAAATTAAAACTAGATACAAATCCCGATGCAAATCGGGATTTTTTTTTGCTATGAAAACAACAATCGCTATTCAAGGAATTCAGGGTTCCTTTCACCATCAAGTCGCAGAATCGTATTTTAACGAAAGTATAGAACTCGACGAATGTATGTCGTTTGAGAATTTAGTTTCCAGTCTGAAAAACAACCAGTCTCAAAAAGCCGTTATGGCTTTGGAGAATTCAATTGCGGGCTCCATTATTCCGAATTATGCCTTAATTGATGCTAATAATCTTCATATTATTGGCGAACATTATTTGGACATTCATATGAATTTTATGGCGTTGAAAGGACAAACAATTATGGATATCACCGAAGTACATTCGCATCCAATTGCTTTGTTGCAATGTGCTGTTTTTTTTAAACAATATCCGCACATCAAATTGGTCGAAAGTGGTGATACTGCCGAAACCGCTCAGCGAATTCAGAATCTTCAAATGAAAGGAATTGCGGCTTTAGCAAGTCCGATTGCCGCCAAGTTGTATGATTTAGAGATTTTGGCCGCTGGCGTTCATACCATAAAAAGCAATAAAACACGATTTGTAATTCTTAAAACAGAAAACAAAGTTTTACCAATTGATGAAATAAACAAAGCATCGATAAAATTTGAATTGGACGACACGCCAGGAAGTTTGGCAACCATTTTAAATGTGATGAATAATTGTAAACTAAATTTAACAAAAATCCAATCCATGCCGATTATTGAAACGCCTTTTCAATATTCATTTTTTGTTGATGTGGTTTTTGAAAAATACAAACATTATGAAAAAGCAAAAAAAATAATCGAATTGATGACGACCCATTTTAAAGTATTAGGAGAATATAAAAACGGAAAATTATGATAGCAAATGCCAATCGGTTGAATACGGTCGAGGAATATTATTTTTCGACAAAATTGCGCGAAGTCGGCAACTTGATTGCTCAAGGAAAACCCGTTATAAACATGGGAATTGGAAGCCCCGACTTGGCGCCTTCTGCTAAAGTTATTGAAGCTATTCAAACGTCTCTTTCCGACGAAAAAGCGCATCAATACCAAAGTTATCAAGGTTTGCCCGAATTGAGAAAAAGTATGGCCGATTTTTATCAGCGTAACTTTTCGGTTTCCCTAAATCCCGATTCGGAAATCTTGCCTTTGATGGGTTCAAAAGAAGGAATTATGCACATTTCTTTGGCTTTTTTGAACGAAGGCGATGCAGTTTTGATTCCGAATCCAGGTTATCCAACGTATACTTCTGTAACCCATTTAGTAGGAGCAAAGCCTATTTATTTTGATTTATTAGAAACGAATAATTGGGAACCCGATTTTGAATCCATTGAAAAAAAGGATCTTACCAAAGTGAAAATAATGTGGGTAAATTATCCCAATATGCCAACAGGAGCTTCGGGAAACCGCGAACTTTTTAGAAAATTAATTACCTTCGGAAAAAAGCACAATATATTGATTGTTAATGACAATCCGTATAGCTTTGTTTTGAACGAAAATCCAATTTCTATTTTGCAAATAGAAGGTGCTTCAGAAACGGCATTGGAACTGAATTCTCTGAGCAAAACTTTTAATTTATCGGGGTGGCGCGTCGGAATGGTTTTGGGAAATGCGACGTTGTTATCGGCAATTCTAAAAGTCAAAAGCAACATGGATAGCGGCATGTTTTATGGCATTCAAAAAGGGGCAATTGCTGCATTACAATTGGATACAGATTGGTTTGAAATGCAAAATACGATTTATAAACGGCGACGAAATTTAGTGTTTGAATTGGCAAGAAAATTAAATTGCACTTTTGATTCGAATTCCGTTGGGTTATTTGTTTGGGCCAACGTACCTTTGGGTCAAACTTCAGAAGAATTTGTACATAAGTTACTTTATGAAAAAGATATTTTTATTGCCCCAGGAACAATTTTTGGTTCCAACGGGGAAGGATATGTCCGATTTTCACTTTGTATTTCAGAAGAAAAAATAAAAGAAGCAATAACTCGATTCAAATAATAAGTCAAAAAAATAGAAAAATGGAGAATACTAAAAAAATGAGAACTTGGTTAGACGAATTTAATCTAACACATCCATTGGTGATTGCGGGACCTTGTAGCGCCGAAACCGAAGAACAAGTTTTGAAAATTGCTCATGAATTGAAAAATTCGGATGTGAGTATCTTTAGAGCCGGAATTTGGAAACCTCGAACACGACCAGGCGGATTTGAAGGCGTGGGCGAAATTGGATTGAAATGGCTTCAAAAAGCAAAAGCCGAAACGGGATTGCTAATGGCTACTGAAGTGGCCAATGTAGCTCATGTAAAACTAGCACTAGAACATGATATTGATGTTTTATGGATTGGCGCACGAACCACCGTAAATCCATTTGCGGTTCAGGAAATTGCCGATGCGCTTCAGGGAACAAAGAAAATTGTTTTGGTCAAAAATCCTGTCAATCCTGATTTGTCCTTGTGGTTGGGCGGAGTGGAGCGATTGCATAATGCTGGAATCGAAAAACTGGGCGTAATTCATAGGGGTTTTTCAACGTATGAAAAAACAAAGTACCGCAATATTCCCGAATGGCAAATTGCGATCGAATTGCAAAATAGATTCCCTGATTTGCCTTTGATTATCGACCCGTCGCACATTACGGGAAATAGAAATATGATTCTTGAAGTTACCCAAGAAGCTCTGGATTTGAATTATGACGGAATGATTATCGAAACGCATATTGACCCTGACAATGCTTGGAGCGATGCTGCGCAACAAGTGACGCCAACAGTTTTGAAGCAAATTTTCAAGGATTTGAAAGTTAGAAATCCAGATAACGAAACTGATGAATATGGTAAAAAAATGGGAAAATTAAGAGCGACTATTGACGTTTTAGATGCCAATTTATTGGAGCTTTTAGGAAAACGAATGAAAGTAGCCGATCAAATTGGGCAAGTTAAAAAAGATAAAAATGTTGCGATACTTCAAAACAATCGTTGGAACGAAATTCTAGAAAAAATGGTCAATGAAGGCGAAAAGAAAGGCCTAACGGAAGAATTTGTTTTGAAATTATTCAAAGCCATTCATCAAGAAAGTATTGGGCATCAGGAGAAGATTTTTAATCAATTGTAAATTAGAAAATAGTACTTTTGCAATTCACTACAACTAATTCACTATTTTATTTTGACAGGACTCGTTTATAAATCTACCGGAAGTTGGTACACTGTAAAATCCGAAAAAGGCGATTTTATGGAATGCCGTATGAAAGGCAAATTTCGAATTAAAGGAATCAAAAGCACCAACCCAATTGCGGTGGGCGATATAGTAGATTATGAACTAGAAGAATCATCCGATACGACCACAGGAACGATTCATAAAATTCACGATAGAAAGAATTATATTGTAAGAAAGTCGGTCAATTTGTCGCATCAAATGCACATTATTGCTTCCAATATTGATCAGGTTTTTTTATTGATTACAATCAATAATCCACCAACAACCTTCAATTTTATAGACCGTTTTCTGGTTACTGCCGAAGCATATGGAATTGAAGCTATTTTGATTTTTAATAAAATTGACACCCTCGATGAGGTTACTTTGGACGAACAATTGTATATGCAACATGTTTACGAAGAAATTGGATACAAATGCCTGCGAGTTTCATCGACACAGAAAAAAGGGATTGAAGTTTTGAAGGAAATGATGATCGCGAAAGTTAGTATGTTTTCAGGTCATTCGGGTGTGGGAAAATCAACTTTGGTGAATGCGATGGAACCTAGTTTGCATTTAAAAACGACCATTATTTCAGAGCAAAGTAAGCAAGGACAGCACACTACCACGTTTGCCGAAATGTACGATTTGTCTTTTGGCGCCAAAATTATCGATACGCCAGGAATTAAAGGTTTCGGAATTGTCGATATGGAACCGGCCGAAATTAGCGGCTATTTCCCTGAGTTTTTTAAACTAAAAGACCAATGCAAATTCAATAATTGTTTGCATAAAGACGAACCGCATTGCGCCATTAAAAAAGCACTCGAAAACGACCAAATTGCTTGGTCAAGATACAATAGTTATTTGAAAATATTGGAAGG
Organism: uncultured Bacteroidota bacterium; assembly: GCA_903839195.1. Classification (GTDB taxonomy): domain Bacteria; phylum Bacteroidota; class Bacteroidia; order Flavobacteriales; family Flavobacteriaceae; genus Flavobacterium. Next base: position 33,964 of record CAIMBK010000130.1, read on the forward strand.
TGATGACGAAAATTACCGAACCGATATTTATAATGACGACCGAATTGCCAGCGACGAAACGAGGAATAAGTAAATTAATTATGAGTTATGAATTATAAGTTATTTCAACTAAAAATAATTTCATGAAAGAATTTAATTTATAATTTATAATTCAACATTTAAAATTATTTGAAAGCAGTAATCCAAAGAGTAACATCCGCATCAGTAACTATTTCAGATAAAATAGTCGCTCAAATCGATAATGGACTATTAATTTTAATTGGGATTGAAGAGGCCGATAACCAAGAAGACATCAATTGGCTTTGCCAAAAAATTGCAAACCTTCGTATTTTTGCTAGCCCCACCCCAGCCCTCCCCGAAGGAGAGGAAGCAAAAAATCAGGTTATGAATTTGTCGGTAAAAGACACCAACGGCGATATTTTATTGATTAGCCAATTTACGCTTCACGCCAGTACCAAAAAAGGAAATCGCCCGTCCTACATCAAAGCGGCCAAACCCGAAATTGCCATTCCGATGTATGAAAAATGCATCACGCAACTGGAATCCGAATTGGGTAAAAAAATCCAAACGGGACAATTTGGCGCCGATATGAAAGTGGCACTTGTTAATGACGGACCCGTTACTATACTTATTGATTCTAAAAATAAAGAATAAGATGAACCTAAAAAATTCCCAACTCGAAGTTGACAACTGGATTAAAGAACACGGCGTTCGTTATTTTAACGAATTGACCAATATGGCACAACTTACGGAAGAAGTAGGGGAAGTAGCCCGAATTATTGCCCGTAGATATGGCGAACAATCCGAGAAAGAATCGGATAAAAACAAAGACCTTGGTGAAGAATTGGCCGATGTTGTTTTTGTGGTTTTATGTCTTGCCAATCAAACCGGAATCGACCTTCAAGCTGCCTTTGATAAAAAAATGGATTTAAAATTGGTGCGCGATAAAGACCGCCATCACAATAACGAGAAACTGAAATAATTGTGAATCTCAAAATCGAAAAGCTAAAAGTCGAAAGTCGAAAGTCGAAAGTCAAAATAACGGGTTCTAAATCGGAAACCAACAGGTTATTATTGTTACAAGCTTTGTATCCAAATATTACTTTAGAAAACACTTCCAATTCCGACGATTCTGAGGTAATGAGTAGTGCTTTATCAACCACCAATCACCAACCAACAACCGTCAACCAAATAATTGACATTCACCATGCCGGAACAGCCATGCGATTTCTAACCGCCTATTTTGCTGTTCAGGAAGCGAAAACATTTACTTTAACGGGTTCACCACGAATGAAGGAACGCCCCATAAAAATATTGGTAGCTGCATTACAACAACTTGGCGCCAAAATTGATTACCTCGAAAAGGATGGATTTCCACCTATAAAAATCACAGGCAAAAAATTAAATCATCACGAAGTTTCGCTTCCCGCCAATATAAGCAGCCAATATATTTCGGCTTTATTACTCATTGCTCCAAAATTAGAAAACGGGCTGGAACTCACTTTAGAAGGAGAGATAACCTCGGTTCCTTATATCAAAATGACATTGGCGTTACTCAATGAAATAGGCATAGAAACGTCTTTTGTTGGAAATAAAATAAAAATAAATCCCAAATCGAAAATCGCAAATCCCAAACCCATAATCGTTGAATCCGATTGGAGTTCGGCCTCTTATTTTTATTCCATAATAGCACTTTCGGAAAGCGGTTCGCAAATAACGCTTTCGAGTTTTAAAGAAAATAGTCTTCAAGGCGATTCGATTTTGGTTGAAATATATAAGAAAATGGGAGTTGCCACTTATTTTGATGAAAACAAAATTACGTTGGTCAAACAACCAGATAGTAAGACAGAAGTTATAAATCTCGATTTAATCCAAGCGCCCGATATCGCGCAAACCATTGCTGTAACTTGTTTTGGAATGGGATTGGGTTGCAATTTGACTGGCTTACACACGTTAAAAATCAAAGAAACCGACCGATTACAAGCCTTAAAAACAGAATTGACCAAACTAGGCGCCACCATTTCAATTACCGAACAAAGTTTGACTTTGGAACCCCACGCCCAAATTCGTTCTAATTGTAAAATTGCTACTTATAATGACCATCGAATGGCTATGGCTTTTGCTCCATTAGCATTAAAAGTACCCATCGAAATTGAAAATTCGGAGGTCGTTTCGAAGTCTTATCCCGATTTTTGGGACGATTTAAAGCGTATTGGCTTTCAAATACACAATTAATTAACTCCTGACTTCGCGCCATTGGGGCAATGTCAAAAATAAACCCCAAAACACTTGACAACGCCTATCTCACAATCGTATATTTGCCCACAATTTAGAATTTAGAGATTAATTACTCCTAATTCATAACTCATAACTTATAATTTATTTCAAATGAAATTATCTCACTTCCAATTTAATTTACCAAAAGAACTCCTTGCTGAATTTCCTGCCGAAAACAGAGATGAATCCCGTTTGATGGTCATTAATCGAAAAGAAAAAACAATCGAACACAAAATGTTCAAGGACGTAATCGATTATTTCGATGATGGTGATGTGTTGGTTTTGAATAATACCAAAGTTTTTCCAGCTCGTTTGTATGGAAATAAAGAAAAAACAGGCGCTAGAATTGAAGTTTTCTTGTTGAGAGAATTAAATGCCGAACAACGTCTTTGGGATGTTTTGGTCGATCCGGCACGAAAAATTAGAATTGGAAATAAACTCTATTTTGGCGATGACGATATGTTGGTTGCCGAAGTAATTGACAATACGACTTCCCGCGGAAGAACTTTGCGTTTTCTTTATGATGGCCCTTATGATGAATTCAGAAATAAATTGACCGAACTTGGTGAAACGCCAATCCCAAAATACATCAATCGTGAAGTTACTCCAGAAGATGCGGAACGTTATCAAACTATTTACGCCAAAGAAGAAGGCGCTGTTGCGGCTCCAACTGCTGGTTTGCACTTTTCGAAACACCTTTTGAAAAGATTAGAAATTAAAGGTGTTCATTTTGCTGAAGTTACGTTGCATGTTGGTTTAGGAACCTTTAACCCAGTTGAGGTGGAAGATTTATCCAAACACAAAATGGATTCCGAAGAGTTACGAATTTCTCAAGAAGCTTGCGATATTGTAAACAATGCTAAAATACAAAAAAGACGTATTTGCGCCGTTGGAACAACTTCGATGCGTGCCATTGAAAGCGCTGTTTCATCTCAAAGAACCTTAAATCCGTTTGATGGTTGGACAAACAAATTTATCTTTCCACCACACGATTTTAGTATAGCAGATTGTATGATAACTAATTTTCATACTCCAAAATCCACTTTGTTAATGATGATTTCTGCATTTTGTGGTCATGATTTAATGAAAATAGCCTACGAAGAAGCAATCAAGGAAGAATACAAATTCTATTCTTACGGTGACGCTATGTTGATTATATAATTTGAAAAGTATTTCAAAACATTAAAATCCCACTTTACTAGTGGGATTTTTTTTGCAATGATAATTTTCACTTATAATTGATATTTGATTAATTTCTCGCTATTTTTACATTCTTAAATTAGATAAAATGACATTCCAAAATACCAAAGCCTTTGCCAAAGAATTAGATCAAAAAGATACTTTAAGCCGATATAAAAACGAGTTTATTTTTCCGAAAGTAAACAATAAAGACGTTATTTATTTTACAGGAAATTCTTTAGGATTACAGCCAAAACTTACCAAATCGTATGTTGATGAGGTTATGAACGATTGGGCAAATCTTGCGGTGGAAGGCCATTTTTATGCTAATAAACCGTGGTGGGATTATCATGAGCGATTTGCAAATCCGTTGAGTAAAATTGTTGGCGCATTGCCAAGCGAAGTCACAGTTATGAATACGCTGACGGTTAATTTACACTTGTTGATGGTTTCTTTTTATAGACCAACGGCCAAAAGATATAAGATTCTTTGCGAAGCAAAAGCCTTTCCAAGTGACCAATATATGATTCAAAGTCAAGTGCAATTTCATGGTTTTCATCCCAATGATGCTATTGTTGAAATACAACGTCGCGATGGCGAACACAATATTCGACTTGAAGATGTGCTTTCTAAAATTGAAGAAGTAGGCGATGCTTTGGCGCTGGTTTTAATCGGTGGAGTTAATTATTATACGGGTCAAGTTTTTGATATGAAAACCATAACCAAAGCGGGACATAAAGCAGGCGCTTTTGTGGGTTGGGATTTGGCGCATGCTGCTGGAAATGTAAAATTAGATTTGCACGAATGGGATGTTGATTTTGCGGCTTGGTGTAGTTATAAATACATGAATTCGGGGCCAGGCAATGCTTCGGGTTGTTTTATTCATGAAAAACATCACAACAATAAAGACTTGCATCGATTTGCAGGTTGGTGGGGTCACAACAAAGAACGACGTTTCAAAATGGAACCCGTCTTTGATCCTGTTCAGGGCGCCGATGGCTGGCAAATTAGTAATTTACCAATACTTTCACTTGCGCCTTATTTGGCATCTGTAGCATTGTTTGACGAAATTGGGATGGACGCTTTGATTGAAAAACGCAATCTAATTACGGCTTATTTAGAATTTGTTTTATACGAAATCAGCAAGGAAGTCGGCGGAAGTTTTGAAATCATCACTCCTAAAAATAAAGAGGAACGCGCTTGTCAATTGTCTGTTTATCTTCATGGCGAGGGCCGTTCCTTGTTTGAGTATTTAATGAAAAACGGCGTTATTACCGATTGGCGTGAACCCAATGTCATTCGATTAGCGCCCGTTCCTTTGTATTGTTCTTTTGAAGACATGTATGAATTTGGACAAATATTAAAAGCCGGAATTAGTACTTAATCCAAAATAGTACCAAATAATTAATTTATTAAACCTGTTTCATTTATGATTCAGGTTTTTTTTATGATTTAAAGTTAAAATCAATTTCGCTGTTTGTTAAATTGTCAATTTCGCATTTAATTTTTATAACACCCTAAAATTTTAGGGGGTATAAATTAATAAATACATAAAAATAACTTTTGAACTCATTTTTTTATGGGGGTCAATTATATATTTTTATATTTTTAACAAAATTTTAAAAAATAACACAATGAGAAAAATTATTTTAGGAGTGATATTGGTCACTATTTTGGTTTTGACATTATTTTCAAATCATTTAATTTCCGACCCTGCAACTTTGGGAGCACATGTGGTTGCATTAAAACTTGACACGGGCGATACGGCCTGGATGATTGTGGCAACTGCCTTAGTTTTAATAATGACGCCTGGACTTGGTTTCTTTTATGGCGGAATGGTTGGAAAAAAGAACGTCATTAGTACGATGTTACAAAGTTTTATGGCAATGGTAATCGTTACTATTCTTTGGGTTATTGTTGGTTTTGGTTTGTGTTTCGGACCTTCAATTGGCGGTGTTATTGGCGACCCAAGCTACAATTTTCTATTTCAAGGTGTAAGCGCAAATACAGCTTGGGAATTAGCTCCAACAATTCCAATGTTATTATTTGCATTCTTTCAAGCCAAATTTGCCATTATTACACCGGCCTTAATAACAGGAGCTTTCGCCGAACGAATTCGCTTTTGGGCTTATTTGTTATTTATGGTTTTGTTTATATTAGTTGTATATGCACCATTGTGCCACATGACTTGGCATCCTGACGGAATCTTCTTCGGATGGGGCGTGTTGGATTTTGCAGGAGGAACGGTCGTTCATATGAGCGCGGGTTGGGCTGCTTTGGCTGGAGCTATTTTCTTAGGAAAAAGAAAAGTTCAAAAATCAAATCCTGCTCGAATTACTTATGTTTTATTAGGAACAGGATTGTTATGGTTCGGTTGGTTTGGATTCAATGCCGGTTCGGCTGTTGGTTCTGGAAGTCTCGCCGCACAAGCTTTAGGAACAACAACTGTTGCCGCCGCTGCCGCTGGTATGGCTTGGGTGTTTATTGATAAAATTATGGGCCACAAACTTTCTGCAATGGGTGCTTGTATTGGAGCCGTTGTAGGTTTAGTAGCCATTACACCAGCCGCTGGTTTTGTTAGTATTTCTCACGCAATTACAATTGGAATTGTTGCAAGTATTGTCAGCAACCTCGTGATATTAAAATTTCCTAAAGGCAAAATTGATGATGCCCTGGATGTATTTGCTTGTCACGGTGTTGGCGGAATGGTAGGAATGCTACTTACGGGTGTTTTTGCTTCCAATGCGGTCAATCCAATTGTTAGTGCCAACCAAGGATTAATCTTTGGCGATTCTACTTTGTTTTTAATTCAACTTAAAGCGCTTGTTTTGGTATCTGCTTTTGCATTTACTGCTTCTTACGCTTTGTTTTTTATTGTAAATAAAATTACTCCTTTAAGAGTTTCGGAAGACAAGGAAGAACTTGGATTAGATATTTCTCAGCACGGAGAATTTCTATAAATAGCAACCTTTCACAAGGAATCAGATTACCAATTTTTGAGATTATTTTTCTGCTCTTGAACTATTCAGGAATGCGGACAAGGCTATCTCATTTCAATAAATAAACATTTAATATTCAATTTAACCCAATTTAATTTAACATTAACTACTATGAAAAAAAGCATTCATTCATTTAAAAATCTAACATTAGCATTAATTACTTTGCTTTCTGTTTCGAAAATTTCAGCTCAAGAAGCAACTCCAGCTTCAACAACTTTCGCGGGTTCGGTCGACCTGTATTATAAATATGACTTTTCCGGATTGGATAATAGCAAAACAAGTTTTACAAAATCACACGATTCTTTTGAACTCGGAATGGCCTCTATTGAAGCGTCTCATAAATCTGGAAAAGCAGCCGTTTTTGTTGATTTAGGTTTTGGAAATCGAGCCAAAGAATTTTCATACAATGACCCAACGACCACTTTTATGGTTAAGCAATTATTTGTTACTTATGATTTTACGCCAAGTATTAAAGTAACTGCGGGAAGTTTTGGAACCCACCTTGGGTATGAATTATTAGACGCTGTTGATAATAAAAATTACAGCATGTCTTACGCTTTTACGAACGGACCATTTTTTAATACAGGTGTAAAAGCACAATATACTAAAGGAAAATATAGTTTCATGGCCGGAATTACAAACCCAACCGATTTCAAATCGGCAACAGAAGCTGGTTCGCGCCAAAAAACCGTAATCGGACAAATTGCTTATACAGTTGATTCTGGCAGCGCTTATTTTAATTTTACTTCGGGAAGTAGCAATCCAAGTTCTTCATCAAATAAAACCCAAGTTGATTTTGTTGGAACCAAAAAAGTAAGCAATAAACTAACTCTAGGAATCAATGGGACCTACGCATTGATTTCGGATGATATTACTTCGGATGATGATACTTCGTGGTTTTCAGTAGTTGGATATGCCAGTTATACTTTGAAGAAAAATTGGAGTTTGGCCTACAGAACAGAATATTTTGACGACAAAGAAAGCTATCTTGGAATTGGCTCCAGTGTTTTTGCCAATACCGTATCGTTCAACTACAAAGAAGGAAATTTCACTTTTATACCTGAATTCAGAATTGATACCGCCTCAAAAGATATTTTCACTGATGGTTCTCCAAAAAAAATAAGCGCATTCGTTGTATTAGCCACCACATATTCATTCTAAGCCAAAAGTTATTGTTTTTAAAAGACCCGAATTTCGGGTCTTTTTTTGCTTATTAATTTAGTTCGGTTAGTGAAATAATTTATTATTTATTGTATATTTATGATTCAAATTCAAAGACTATAAAAGTTGTATTTATAAGTTATATTTGAATTCAATTTGTATAAAATGAAAAAGCTTAAAAAAGTTACGATTGTAATTATATCAATTTTGTTGGTGTTTGTAATGCTGGCTTTTGCCTATGCATATTATGAAAAACCAACCTATGAAGGAAAACTTCAACTGAAAAATATTTCCAAAGAAACATCCGTATATTTTGATGAATACGGAATTCCGCATATTTATGCCAATTCTCAAAAAGAAGCCATGGTGGTTTTAGGATATGTTCATGCCCAAGATCGGTTGTGGCAAATGGAATTGCTTCGGCGAATTTCCCCAGGAAGATTATCCGAAATTTTTGGAACAAAAGCTTTAAAAACCGATCGCTTTTTTGCTGGATTAGGAATTGATGAAGCATCCGATTTAGCCGTTTCAAAAATGAATAAAAATTCAGAAAGTTATCAATTGGCATCTGCCTATTTGGACGGAATAAACCAATTTATTGACGAAGGAAAAACCCCAATCGAATTCCAATTATTGGGATTAAAAAAGGAAAAATTTACTATAAAAGATATTTATAATGTGTTTGGATACATGTCATTTAGTTTTGCGATGGCCCAAAAAACCGACCCATTATTAACAGAAATTCGAGATAAATTTGGAATGAAATACTTGCAAGATTTTGGATTAGACGGTTCGTTAGGAATTACACAATTAAAAAGCTACAACGGAAAAGCAAAAAACTACGCTGAAATTTCAAAAGCAATTACGTCACTTCTCGAGCTATCGCCAGTTCCATCATTTATTGGAAGCAATAGCTGGGTTATTGGTTCAGCCAAAACCAAAAACGGAAAAGTTATTTTTGCCAATGATCCTCACATCGCTTTTTCGCAGCCAGGAACGTGGTATGAAGCTCATATCGTCACTCCTGATTATGAAATTTACGGCTGTTATTTGGCTGGAACACCCTTTCCGCTTTTAGGCCATAACCGCCAATATGCCTATGGTTTAACCATGTTTGAAAATGACGATATCGATTTGTATCAAGAAAAAAATGATTTGGCAGACGCCAATAAATACCAAACACCAAACGGTCTTCAATCCTATGAAACAAGAAGTAAAACCATCAAAGTAAAAGACAGTTCGGATGTTATTTTGAAAGTAAAAATTAGCCGTCATGGGCCAATTATGAATGATATATTAGATGGTTTGCACCAACAAAATCCTGTCGCAATGTCTTGGATTTATACCCAACAACCCATTCATATTCTTGACGCGACATATTCGCTTTGTCATGCAAAAAGCGTTGATGATTTTCGGAAACACATTGTATTAATTGCAGCTCCTGGTTTGAATATAATGTATGGCGATGCCAAAGGAAATGTGGCTTGGACTACTTCGGGAAAATTGTACAAACACAATCCAAATGTAAACACTAACTTTATACTTGACGGCGCAAGTGGAAATGACGATATTAAAGAATATCTTGATTTTTCGAAAAATCCACAAGCCATAAATCCGCCATGGAATTATGTGTATTCTGCTAATAATCAACCAGAAGCCATCGATGGATTTTTGTACCCAGGATATTATTTGCCGCAAGATCGCGCCAAACGGATAACAGAATTATTGGATTCCAAAAATGATTGGACAAAAGAATCGGTTTCCAAAATGATTATCGATAATACTTCCGCTACATCTCCAGAAATCGTTCAGAATTTAATTTCAAATGTTGCTCCTTCGTCGTTAAATAAAAATCAAAAGCAAGCATTTTCCATACTTAAAAATTGGAATGGTCAAAATAATCTTAGTGATATTGCGCCTACAATTTACAATAAATGGATTTATTTTTATCTAAAAAATACTTTCGGGGATGAAATGGGCGATGATAATTTTAGGATGTTTTTGAACACACATATAATGAAACAAGTAATTGCGTTTCAAATAAAAAACGAAAATTCGCCATGGTGGGATAATATTGCTACCAAAAACCGAAAAGAAACCAAAACCCAAATCTTAGCAAAATCGTTTCTTCAAGCGGTGGCTTCTTTGGAAAACCAATTAGGAAAAAATGTCAATTCTTGGACTTGGAATCGGGTGCATATAATAGAACATTCGCATCCAATGGGAAAAGTTGCAGGTTTAGGAAAACTATTAAACGTCGGGCCTTTTGAAATAGATGGAACCAATGAAGTAATCAATAATTTGATGTTTACGTATTCTGACAATGAAAAAAACACCATTATTGGCGGTCCATCCACGCGCCGAATTATCGATTTTTCCGATGTTGAAAACAGCATAAGCATTTTGCCAACGGGGCAATCAGGAAATCCTTTTAGCGAACATTATAGCGACCAATCGGCCATGTATAATGCGGGGAAATTTCGAAAAATGAAAATGAACAAAGCAGAAATCATTAGAACTTCAACCCAATTAATTTTTGTTCCAAAATAAATTAGACCAATTATTTTTAAGCAAAAAAACCCATTAATTAAAGTTACTAAAATAATAAATCAGTAATTTTGGCTAACTTTTTATAAAAATTTAATGCAAACTCCTCAAAAAATTGCCATTGTGGGTTCCGGATTAGTCGGTTCCTTATTAGCAATTTATCTAAAAAAAGCAGGTCATACAGTTCATGTTTATGATAGAAGTCCAGATATTCGAAAAATTGAATTTTCTGGAAGGTCTATTAATCTCGCCATGTCAGACCGAGGTTGGAAAGCGTTAGACGAAGCAGGAATTGGCGACGAAATTCGTGAAATTGCAATTCCAATGAACAAGCGTGCGATTCATTTATTGGATTCGTTATATTTTCAATATTATGGATCTAATGGAGAAAATATTTACTCCATTTCTCGAGGTGTTTTAAATAGAAAAATGATTGATTTGGCCGAAAAAGCTGGAGCCGAATTTCATTTTGAAGAAAAAATCTGGGATGTTTCCCTCGCCGATGCGACGCTACATATTGGAGAAACTGAACGTGGCGAATGGAAAGCGGTGAAATATGATAAAATATTTGGAGCCGATGGCGCTTTTTCCAGAATTCGACATAAAATGCAACGTCAAAGCATGTTTAATTATTCGCAAGAATTTTTGAACATTGGTTACAAAGAATTGAATATTCCCGCCAATAGTGACGAATCACATAAATTAGATAAAAATTCCCTACACATTTGGCCACGAGGTGAATATATGTTAATTGCGCTTCCTAATTTGGACGACAGTTTTACGTGCACACTTTTTATGCCTTTTGAAGGAGAAAACTCTTTCGAATCGTTAAAAACCAAACAAGAAGTCGAAGCTTTTTTCTTAAAAAACCTACCCGATACGATTAATGTAATCCCAAAATTATCGGAAGATTTTTTCAAAAATCCAACAAGTACTTTGGTAACTATGAAATGTTTTCCGTGGACTTTTGAGGATAAAACCGCATTAATTGGCGATGCCTGTCACGCAATTGTTCCGTTTTATGGTCATGGAATGAACGCTGGTTTTGAAGACATTTCTGTTTTGAACGAGTTAATGTCCCAACATAAAGATGATTGGAAAACCATTTTTTCAGAATATGAAAAATCGAGAAAACCAAATGCCGATGCTATTGCCGAATTGTCGTATCGTAATTTTATGGAAATGAGCACCAAAACTGCAGATGCCACTTTTTTACTTCAAAAGAAAATCGAAAAACATTTTTCTGAAAAATATCCCGACAAATGGATTCCGCTTTATAGTCGCGTTACGTTTAGTGACAGGCCATATTCCGAAGCATTGGCTTTAGGAAATCGTCAAAATGAAATCATGGATGTTATTATGAAAATGCCTGAAATTGAAAAAAATTGGGATAGCGAATTAGTTGAAAAAGCCATTCTAGAACTCCTTTAGAACTTGCGAAGTGCGATTAAATTATGTAGTTATAAATGATTGTATTTTTTTATAAAAATTGTTTTGCTTTCAAACCTTTCATTAAGTATTAAAATACTATTTTATCAATAATAACGTTTGTATTTAATGAATAAGAGCTTGTTAAATAATTCTTTTATGAATTTTTTTTTAAAGAAATCATATTTAACTATAATTTAATTTAAAAAATGTTTTTTTATTTGAACTAAAAAATTAAATTTGCGCCTATTCAAGTTAGTAATCAACTTAACAATTAATAAATTATTAAAACTATTAAAAATTAAAAAAATGGCAAACGTTAAAAAAGAAAGTAGTTCAAACGCAGGAGGAATGATTTCAGGAATCATTATACTATCATGTGTATTTGTAGGATGGTTAATTTGGAATTTCATTATGGGTGCTGGCGCCAATTTTGAAGGCGGCGTTAATACAGGACACCCACTACCAGGAAACTATTTAGCAATGGTATATAAAGGAGGTCCAATTGTTCCCATTTTATTAGGATGTTTACTAATGGTAATCGCATTTTCATTTGAGCGTTTTAACGTTATCTCTAAAGCAGCAGGTAAAGGAAATCTTGACGTTTTTATGAATACTATTAAATCAAGTGTAACATCTGGTGATATTGCTGGAGCCATTGCAACTTGTGATAAACAACAAGGATCAGTTGCTAATGCAATTAGATCTGCATTATTGAAATACCAAGACGTTAAAAAAGAAGGTTTGGATAGCGAAGCAGCTGCCGAAACCATTCACAAAGAAATCGAAGAAGCTACTTCATTAGAAATGCCAATGTTAGAGAAAAATCTTACGATTCTTTCAACATTAGTTTCTTTAGGAACTCTTGCTGGTTTGTTAGGAACAGTAACAGGGATGATTAAAGCATTTGGTGCTTTGGCTTCAGCTGGAACTCCAGATCAAGCTTTATTGGCAAATGGTATTTCTGAAGCGTTAATTAACACAGCAACAGGTATTTCAACTTCTGCTTTAGCAATTATTGCTTACAATTTCTTTACTTCTAAAATTGACACATTAACGTATTCTATCGATGAGGCAGGTTCTACAATCGTAAATACTTACAGACATTTCAGAAGCACTAACAAATAATAAACACTATTTCTAGGAAGCATTTCTTTAATTTGAAAAAAGTGTTTCTTATAAATATTAAAAAATAGAATTAATGGCTAATGTAAAAATGTCCAAAAAAGCAGCGTCTATTGATATGACGGCTATGTGTGATGTGGCTTTTCTTTTGCTTACATTCTTTATTTTGACCGCTACAGCTAAATTGCCAGAACCTTTGCCGGTAGATACACCCGCATCGACTGTGCAAACCAAATTACCCGAAACGGATTTGGCTACCATAACTATAGGAAAGGGAAAAGTATTTTATGATTTGAAAGGAAGAGAAGTTCGTAAAAGAGCACTCGAATTGATGGGCCAAAAATATGGCGTGAAATTTACTCCAGAAGAAATGGAAAAATTTGCTATCATGGAAGGTATTGGAGTTCCAATTGAAAGTTTGAGTTCTATTATTGCAATGAAAGCCTCGGACAGAAGCAAAGCAGATCAACCGGGCGTTCCTAAAGATTCGTTGAACAATCAATTGAAAGAATGGATTTACAATTCTCGAATTGCCAATATTGAAATTGATCAAAAAGAATTACAAGTCGCCATTAAAGGAGATGCCAAAGAAGAATATCCAGCTATCAAAAAAGTAATGGATATTTTACAAGACCAAAAAATCAACAGTTTTAGTTTGGTTACCGGTTTGAGAGGAAAAGATTTTTAATTAAAAAAAAATACACTAAAATGGCTGAATTAAATACCGGCGACGGTGGTGGCGGAAAAGGTGGTAAAGTAAGAAGTAAAAAACAAAACTCTAAAGTAGATTTAACTGCTATGGTGGATTTGGCTTTCTTATTGATTACCTTCTTTATGTTGACTACCACGTTGTCTAAACCACAATCGATGAGCTTGGGGTTGCCAGATAAAGAGGATGACCCAACTAAAAACAAAGATGTTAAAGTGGATGAAAATCGTACGATGACTATTTTGTTGGGTGATAATGATAAAATGGTTCGTTATGTAGGTTTGTTAGCTACACCAGTAGCTGGTGGAACTCCAAAAGACTTTGCTTATGGAAAAGAAGGAATTCGTGAAGAGTTACTTTCCAGAAAGAAAAAAGTTTTGGAATATACGGGTGATAAAAATAAAGGAATTATTGTTATTATCAAGCCAAGCAAGAAATCAAACTATAGAAATTTGATTGACATACTAGATGAAATGGCAATTGTAGATGTTCCAACGTATGCAATTGTTAATGATTTTTCGCCCGAAGAAACAAAATTGTTAGAAGGAAAATAAGAGATTCTTATGCCCCAATAACCTAATAATTAAGAAAAATGAAACGCTCACAACAATTATATTTAACACACAAAAATAGGTTTAAAGCGTTCCATCTTCCTTTAAAAATAAAATAAAATATACAGATGAAATTAGATATATTTAAAAATCAATGGCTTGAAATCGTATTTGAAGGACGTAATAAAGTTTACGGTGCTTACGAATTAAGAAAAACAAACCCAAAAACTACAATAAAAGCGTTTATCATAGGTTCACTTGTATTTGGTTTTTTGGTGAGTTTTCCTTTGTTAATAAGCTTGCTTCCTGACGCTACCAATAACGATACGCTTGACCAAAAAATTGTAACCGTAAAGCTTCCACCTAAAGAGAAGCCAAAAGAAAATATTCCGCCACCACCGCCACCACCACCAAAAGTAGATCAAGTAAAATTTGTGAAACCAGTTGTTGCCAAAGCGGAAGAAGTTACAGAAGAACCACCTAAAATTGTTGAAATTAAAGACAAAAAATTGGGTGATGAAACCATCAAAGGAGATCCAGATGCAGAATTAACTGTTGAACCAGTTGGTAACGGACCTGCCGATGTAGTAGATGATAATAACATATACAACACTGCGGGTATCGAAGTGAAACCTGATTTTCCTGGAGGAATGGATAAATTCTACAAATACGTAGGAAATAATTACAGAACTCCTGAAGAAGAAGGTTTGAAAGGAAAAGTATATGTAACTTTCGTAGTAGAAAAAGATGGTTCGTTAACAGATATCAAAGTAATAAGAGATATTGGTTTTGGAACTGGAAAAGAAGCTGTTCGAGTGTTGCAAAAATGTCCTAAATGGAATCCAGGAGAACAAAATGGTAAAAAAGTTAGGGTGCTTTATTCGCTTCCAATTACCATTCAATCTGCAGAATAAATGTTGAACAATTCATCAGAAAATAAAGAGAAGAAATCGCTAAAAAAGCGGTTTTTTCTCGTTATAGGAATGGTCTTTTTTTTGGCCTATTTTTTTATGGGGTTGCTCATTATCTTCTGGAAAAATTTCCCAGTAGAAATGAAAACGAATTATAGAATTGCCCTTGGCGTGGTTCTAATTGCATATTCTTTCATTAGGTTTTATCGCATTGTTTCAGATAACAAAGAGTAAATTATGAAAAAGTTCCTAATAGTTCCTGCGTTAATTTTATTGGCTTTTTTGTTCTTTATTGTTGCGTGTAATCAAACTAACAAACAAGAGAATGACAACGAAACTATTTTGAAAGGCAAAACAAAAGTACTTGTTGACGAAACGTTTAAGCCCGTTATTGAAGATCAAATTATGATTTTTGAAAGTAAATATGACGCCAAAATAAGTTTATTGGCAAAATCTGAAACCGAAGTTATTTTGGCTCTTGTAAAAGACACCGCAAATATTGCTGTTTTATCAAGAACCCTAACGCCACAAGAGTTGAAAATTTTTGAAAATAAAAAAGTTACCCCTCGAATTACCAAAATTGCAACCGATGCAATTGCATTTATTGCCAACCAAAAGAATAATGACACGATTATTGCGTTACAAGATGTAGTAGCTTTCATGCAAGGAAAACCAAACCAGAATATTAAAGGATTGGTTTTTGACAATCCGAATTCAAGTTCGGTTCGTTATATGAATGAATTAGCCGGATTAAAAACGATTCCGAAAACAGGAATTTATTCTTTCAAAACAAATGAAGAAGTAATAAAATTTGTTGCCGAAAACGAAGGAATGATTGGAATTGTTGGAGTAAATTGGCTAATGCAACCCGCTTTAAATAGGGTTGAAACAGTAAAAAGCGTTCAAGTTTTAAGCGTCAAAGGAATCGGCAAAAAGGATTATTTCAGTCCAACACAAAACAACATCGCAGAAGGAAAATATCCTTTGGCACGCGATTTGTATATTGTCAATTGTCAAGGATATTCAGGCCTCGGAATGGGATTTGCATCTTTTGTAGCCGGAGATATTGGACAAAGAATTATATTAAAATCGGGATTATTGCCCGCTAAAATGCCCGGAAGAAATATTATTATAAGAAAATAAAATTGAAAAGAGTAAAATTAATAAAGTACAAAATGAATAAATTTAAAATTTTTGGGATTATCCTATTAGCCACTTTCACAACATCAAAGGCCCAAGAAATTGACCAAGTAAAAAAAGTGATCGACGCCGAACAATTTGAAAAGGCAAAAGGAATTTTGAAATCCCTAATTCAAACCAAACCAAACAATGGAAAAGCTTATTTCTTGTTGGGAAATATTTATTTGACTCAGAAAATTGCCGATTCCGCTAAAATATATTTTCAAAAAGGACTTACCGTTTCTGAAGATTCTAAATACAATTATATTGGTTTAGGCCAAATGGATTTGGACGATAATAATCTTATTTCTGCACAAAATAATTTCAATTTAGCCACCAAAGATTCTAAAAAGAAAGAAGTTGAGCCTTTTATTTTTGTGGCCAAAGCCTATATGAACGCCGATAAACCTGATTATACAGCAGCATTAAACAATTTGAATAAAGCAAAAACAAACAATCCTTCCGATTCTCAATTATTATTGACTTTGGGCGATGCGTATTATGGTGATAAAAAACAAAACGAATCGTATGTTTCTTATCGCGATGCGTTTGCCGCTGACCCGACATTGATTCGAGCCAAAATGCAATTGGGTGTTTTGTTAAAAGGCGCTAGAGCTTTTACAGAAGCCGTAAAAGCCTATGACAAGGTAGTTTCAACCAATCCTGAATACGGTCCAGTTTATAGAGAATTAGCCGAAACCTATTATTTATGGGGATTCAATGAACCAAAAAATAACAAAGAATACATTCAAAAAGCATTGGATTATTACGAAATCTATATGAAATTGACGGATTATTCACTAACTTCTAGAATGCGTCATGCTGACTTTTTGGTTTTAGCCAAAGACTATAAAGCGCTTGAAATGGAAGCCAATAAAATGAAAGAATTGGATAAAGTAAATCCTAGAATTTTTAGATATTTAGGTTATTCTTCCTACGAAAATGGAAATACTGATTCCGCTATTTCTGCTTTAGAAACGTTTATTTCAACGCCAACAAATAAAATTATTGCCCGTGATTATATGTATTTAGGACTTGCCAAATTGCGAAAAGCGAACAATTTGGAAACTAAAACGTTTGATCAAGTTGTTTTTGATGCTGGAGTTTCGAATTTGAAAAAAGCCGTTGAAATTGAAATTACCATGACCAACGATTTAAGTGAAATCGGAAAGAAATTCTACGAGCAAAAATTATTCAAACAAGCCGCTGCGATTTATGAAATTGCAGTTACCAATGTGAATTCTAAGAATTATGTTTTGGACAATTTTTATCTTGGAAATTCTTTATATTATAATAATACTAAGAAAGACGTCGTAAAACCAAATCCTGAAGAACTTCAAAAAGCGGATGTTGCTTTTGGAAATGTAATTACCGCATCGCCAACAACCCAAGACGCTTATATTTTTAGAGCTCGTGCCAATAATTTGCTCGAAAATGACGAAATGATTATCAAATATTACCAACAATATATTGATGTTGTAACCGAAAAAGGCGCTGAAGAATTAGCAAAACCTGCCGTTAGGACGAAATTTATTGAATCTTATAACGCAATTGCTGCGGCCTTCGCCAATACAGATAAAGTAAAAGCCAAAGAATATTTCAACAAAACATTGACTTTGGATGCTACAAATGAATATGCAACGCAATCTTTGAAACAATTAAAATAAGAATTTATTTCTGTTTATATCTCAAAACCGATGCAATTCAAAGTGTCGGTTTTTTTTATGGATTAGAAATACAAAATCTAATTATCTCATTTTCAAATTCAGTATCTTTGTGGCCAATTATTATTTAAAATGCTTAAAAAAGAACAACAATCGGCTGTTGAAAAAGGAGAAATGCTTCCGCTTATGGAAGAATTTTACACCATTCAAGGCGAAGGATTTCATACAGGAACGGCGGCTTATTTTGTACGAATTGGCGGTTGCGATGTAGGATGTCATTGGTGCGACGTAAAAGAAAGCTGGAATGCCGAATTGCATCCGCCAACGCCAACCGATAGCATTGTTGAAAATGCAGTTAAATATTCCGAAACCATTGTTGTAACGGGTGGCGAACCTTTGATGTGGGACATGACTTTGCTTACGCAAAAACTAAAAGAAAAAGGTTTAAAAGTACATATTGAAACTTCTGGTGCTTATGCTTTGTCAGGAAATTGGGATTGGATATGTCTTTCTCCAAAGAAAAACAAGTTGCCAACACAAACAGTTTATGACTATGCAAACGAACTGAAAGTCATTATTCACAACAAACACGACTTTATTTTTGCCGAAGAACAAGCCGAAAAAGTAAATTCAAATGCTATACTTTTCCTTCAACCGGAATGGAGTAAAAAGGAAGAAATGACGCCGCTAATTGTTGATTATGTAATGAAAAACCCAAAATGGCGTGTTTCTTTGCAAACACACAAATACTTGAATATTCCTTAATTTTCTTGAATTATTTTGCGTTGGAAAGCTTCGCTAAATAATCAAAATGTTCCCCTTCCAAAACCATTTCGCAGAAAAATCCATTGGCAACAGCCGCATTTTGCAACGTATTATAATCCATATACAACCAAGGAAATGGCGCTTCTTTTTGCCCTTTGTAGGAAATTGTGAATTCTAATTCGCCATAATACGCATCGCCAGAAATCCATTTTCCGCCATCTTCATCTTCGTCAAACATATAAATAATGTCGGAAGAATCAATTAGGATTTGTCCATTTTTCGCCAACAATGATTTTAATTTTTGTAAGTAATTTGAAACGTTTTTCAATTTTCCAAAAATCCCCGTACCATTCATTAATAATAAAATAGTATCGAATTTTTCATCAGTTTCAAATTCTAAAATAGCTTCAACTTTTGTATTTTCAACGCCCCTTAATTGACAAGCTTCAATCGCGTTTTTTGAAATATCGATGGCGGTTACGTCCAATTTTTTCTCGTTTTGCAAATATAAACTATGACTTCCAGCGCCACAACCAACGTCCAAAATCTTTCCTTTGGCCAACAAAAGTGCTTTTTGTTCCAAAATTGGCATTTCAGAAAAACTTCGAAATAAATAGGCAACCGACATTTCATCTTCTTCAGAAATATTGGTTTCGGTGAGTAAATCTTCTGGAGAATTATGGGTTTGAAAGTCGAGAATTGCTTTTCCGAAAAGGTCTTTCATTACTGTTGATTCGTTAATTTGGTTATTTGTTGATTTGTTTTGAGTAATTTTACGGTGTCATCTTTAAACTTTAAACTTGAAACACATTTTAAACAATCTTCCTAAAGAAGCCAAAGATAAGCATATCGAAAACAAAAAGTATTTTGATAAGCTAAAAAAGAAAACGCCCAAGAATTTGGATTATGTAATGCAGGATTTGCACAACGCCGAATTCAAAAAAACCGATTGTTTGCAATGTGCCAATTGTTGTAAAACGACTGGCCCGCTTTTTACAACGGCCGATATTGAACGAATTTCAAAGCATTTTAAACAAAAACCCCAGCAATTTATTGACCAATATTTACGCATTGACGAAGAGCAAGATTATGTTTTGCAAAGTGTTCCTTGTACTTTTTTGGACGCTGAAAATGCTTGTTTGATTTATGATTTTCGGCCAAAAGCGTGTAGAGAATTCCCACATACAGAAAGAAAAAAATTTCAACAAATTTCAAATTTAACATTGCAAAACGTTTCCATTTGTCCCGCTGCATTCAACATTGTCGAAGAAATGAAAAAGCGTTTGCCGCTTTAGAAAATGATTTAATAAATCAAATATGGTTTTCGCATTTTTTGAAATTCTTCAACTCCTGATTTCCAACTTTCACGAATCTCATTTTCTGATAATCCCGCTTCGATTTGTTCTTGTAGTTTCTTGGTTCCGGCTAGTTTTGTAAAAAATGAATTAAAGAATTTCGTTTTGTCAGCCGTTTCGTCATACGCTTTAAGCAACCATTTTATTTCTAATTGGGTAACTTTTGGAATGGTGGTCAAATCTCCACCAAAACATTCAACGCCATTATAAACGGGGTCTTTGGCGCCAAAATTTGGCATTGGCACAAAACTAAATTCGCTTTTCGGCAAAAACGGAGAACCATAAATTTGAAATTGTTTTTCGGTTCCACGACCAACACTAACATTTGTTCCCTCAAAAAGACACAAACTTGAATATAAATTTATGGCTTGATCATTGGGTAAATTTGGCGAAGGTTTTATGGGCAAACTATAATTCATTTCCCGATGATAATCCGAACAAGCAATGACTTTTAAATCGCATTCAACACTATTTTTCAACCATTTTTCACCATTTATCATTTGCGCATATTCGCCAATTGTCATTCCGTGCAATAGCGGAATGGGATGCATTCCCACAAAACTGGAATAGTCTTTTTCTAAAATAGGTCCGTCAACAATAGCGCCATTTGGGTTCGGACGGTCCAAAACGAGCAACGAAATATTGTTTTCCGCACAAGCTTCCATAATATAATGAAGCGTGGATATATAAGTATAAAAACGTGCGCCAACATCCTGAATGTCAAAAATCATGACGTCAATTCCTTCTAAATGTTCTGGTTTTGGTTTCCTGTTTTCGCCGTAAAGAGAAATAATTGGCAAACCAGTTTTCGTATCTTTTCCATCAATAACATGTTCGCCAGCATCTGCCGTTCCTCGAAAACCATGTTCAGGGGCGTAAATTTTTTGTAGATTAATTTTGTTTTTTACCAAGAAATCAACCAAGTGAATCTTTTTTCTGTCATAGGCTTCAATGTGCGTCATTCCGCCAGAATCGGGCATCGTATATATAGAATCATAAGATACAATTCCGGTTTGATTGGTTATAACGCCAACGCGTTTGCCAACTAATAATGGAAAATAACCCTCAGAATTATCGGCTCCAGTACTAAATCGATTGGTTTTTTTGTTGCTAATAACCATTGTTTTTGTTGAATAGCCATTGTGTCGAAAGGTTTTTTGAGTCGGTTTACAAGAAAATAACACCGCCGAAATCACTACTAACAACAAAAAGGATTTCCATTTTCGATTAGAAAAAGTGGAATTATGGATTTTCAAAACACAATTTTGATTCATAAAGAATGTAAAATAAATAATTAAATCTCTTGATTTTGTTGAAAATAGCTTCTAAAAACGTATTTTTGACTTCCAATTATAGACAAAAATCCAATTGAATTTAGAATATTTCATAGCCAAAAGGCTCCTGACTTCAAAAGACCATAAAAGTAGTATATCTGCGCCAATTATAAAAATTGCGATAGCAGCAATTGCAATTGGAATGATAATGATGATTATTTCTATTGCTACGGGAATTGGTTTGCAACAGAAAATTCGCGAAAAAGTGGCTGCTTTCAACGGTCATATTATCATTTCGAATTATGACGATAATCAGTCGCAAATCAGCGTCAATCCTATTTCCATTCAGCAAGATTTTTATCCCAAATTCAATAATGTTGAAGGAATTAGCCATATTCAAGCCGTTGCCAGCAAAGCGGGAATTATTCGTACAGAAACTTCTTTTGAAGGAATTATTTTTAAAGGCGTCGGAAAAGATTATCAATGGAATAACATAAAGGAATATATCGTTGCGGGAAGATTGCCCAATTTATTAGGCAACCTAAACGAAGAAGTTTTGATTTCGGAATTTTTAGCCAAAAGATTGGATCTAAAACTTAATGACCGTTTCAACACGTTTTTCATGAAAGAAAACAGCAGTCAAAAACCCAACCTTCGTGTCTTTAAAATAGTAGGAATTTTCAACTCTGGTTTTCAAGAATTTGACGCAACCTATGTCATCGGCGATATCCGGCATTTACAACGCATTAACAAATGGAGCCCAACCCAAGTCGGCGCCTTCGAAGTCTTTGTGTCCGATTTTAATACCATTCAATCCAAAGGCACAGAAGTCTATCAACAAACAAGTTCTACACTTAACACCCAAACCATCGTCGAAAAATACGTCTACATTTTCGAATGGCTCAAACTTTTCGATTTCAATATTATCGTTATCCTTATCATTATGATTTCCGTAGCCACCATCAATATGGTCGTTGCTCTTTTAGTTTTAATTTTAGAGCGCACCCAAATGATAGGAATTCTAAAAGCGTTGGGCGCCAACAATTGGGCCGTTCGAAAAATATTTCTTTACAACGCATTTTATTTAATTATAAGAGGTTTGTTTTGGGGAAATCTCATCGGAATCGGACTAGTTTTAATCCAAGATTATTTCGGAATCATCACCCTCAACCCCGACAATTACTATGTCAATCAAGCGCCAGTTTATCTCAATTGGGGATATATCCTACTTTTAAACCTAGGAACAATGGCCGTTTGTCTATTAGTTTTACTAATTCCGTCCTACATTATCACCAAAATTTCTCCCGTAAAAGCCATTCGCTTCGATTAGATCAGGAGCGGCACCTTTGTTTTCCATAGGATCAGTTGTCCCGCTTTCCGCTAAATCCACGCCGCTTGGCGTGGGATACCGCTACAATCGGGGCTAAAAAGGGCGTTTTAGCTCTTCAAAACGCGCAAATTTCCGCCCATAAAAAACCAAAAAATCCATTTTCATAAAAAAAAATTAAATTCAAAAATCGCGCAATCAGGCTTTTACGAATTACTACAATTATAAATAGAAAATAAGGTTAAAAAATTTTGCAAAAGTGAAATAAGGAATTATCTTTGCCCTCCCGCAAGGGGTAGTAAAAAGAGGTAAAAAGTGA